>DATIJO010000276.1:0-1598 GCA_035478555.1 Chlamydiales bacterium | reverse complement strand
GTTAGGAAAAGGATCGGCCGGGGCTTTAATTGGCGAAATGATTGGAAAACTTGCAACCTTGCCAGATAAAGACAAATCTGCGCCAGCTGCGAAGCAGCCCTTTCCTTGGGACAAAAATAAAGTGGCAAAGATAAAACAGCCTAAAACCAAGAAAAAGAGCCGGATCAAAAAGAAAGATAAGCCACTAAAGCAACTTCTAAAGATTTTGACTTAGCAGATCATTAATGTTTTTAGAACTTTTGGCAGGCACCCCGACCGCCGCACCGACGTGGATGCTGATGTCAATGGTGTAGAAGTTGAGTTCCAGCAGGCCGAAAGGATTGCAGCCTGACCAATAAACAGTCGATTGTCTTGGATGACGGATATTGTCACTTAAAGTAACTGTTGAGGTGCGAGCCACAATTGTATCAGGGCCTACTCCAGACCTAATCCGCGTAAATAGATTAAAAAGAATTCTAGCCTTCAAAGGCAAAACTTCAAGTCCCGCTTTTATTGCACGATCTTGTTGTGCAGCATAAGTGAATCCCCGATCAACGACAGATACTCTCTGAAAAGACCAACTGGATGGAGAGCATTTGTTTCCATGCTGCTCAAAAATGTTTGGCCAAGAATGTTGACTGAAGCCTATTTTAACCCCTTTTTTAAGGTATTTTGCGGTGATCTTTCCGATGTTGGTTATTGTAGAGCCAACTTTAAGGGTCTTTTTACCTTCGCCTTTTTTGCATTCATCCTCGGATATTGAGGAAGAAGCTTGTTCTATAAGATTTCCATTTGCATCCAAAGCTGGTGGTGAGTTTGCATCCAATTCAATCGTGATGAATTCAGGGTCAAGTACCAGTTGAAAGGTGTCTTTGGCAAGTTGTGCCGGTTTTTCACCTACTGGATCTTCGAGGTAAGCTCTAATTATAAAGTGTTCAGGTATGGGAGGAACTACTCCCACATCTCCAATATAGTCTGTATAAAAATCTTTTCCAAACATACTAGGATAAAAATCTTTAATTATCTGTCTACAAGAAATGCCATCAGGCAACCTTGCAGGAAAACCTTGGTTCTTGCATTGATCTTTCCACGTAATCTCAGTGTTGATAATTCCGTTCCAATAACGACAAACCGTTCTTTTAAGTGCTAATTCATTTGGTCTCAAATATCTAAACGTCTCTTGAGCTATTTCTTCGCTAAATACCTTCTGAAAGGATGAAGATGATGATCTCGATGTTGAAGCAGATCTTGAACAAATGCCTAAAGGATCTCTTGACGCTCGAAGATATTGATCTTGCTTATGAGGCAAGGAGGCAAGAGATGTAGTGAATGACATAATTTATATTATAATTTTTTTATTAATATATTAAATATTATACTAATAGTATATTATATTTTCAAGAAAAACTAAAACGAACAAATCTAGAATTATATAATAATAATTTTAACTCTAAATGAAGTAGCTTATTTTAAAGTCTTTAAGCGATTGTCACTTCTTTGCAGAGGTAGACATCTTGAATGGCATGCAAAAGCTGAATTCCATCCTTTAGAGGCCTTTGGAAAGCTTTACGGCCTGAAATGAGCCCCATGCCGCCAGCTCGCTTATTAATCACAGCTGT
>DATIJO010000275.1:0-2137 GCA_035478555.1 Chlamydiales bacterium | reverse complement strand
TATGCAACGAGTCGATAAAAAGCATATCGGTTGTGTCTATATCAAGATCAAAATCATCCCCTTTTATAAATTCAAATGACACACTGTGATTTTTTGCCAATTCTTTGGCTAGGCTGAATTTATGAAAGGGTGGATCACGTAGATCGATGCCAATGTAGGTTGCCTGCCTTTCTGGGCTTTCAGAAAGCCCTTGTAGTAGTCCCCAGGTAGAGACAATGTCCCGTATACCAATTTCTGTAACGCTTTTACACTGGCTCGCTAACTCTCGGAGTATCGGCAGATGTTCATTGATATCTGATGGCCTACTTGCATGAATTTGGTACTGATCGAATAGTTCATCTGCATAACCTACATGAAAAGTAAGAAGGAAAAGCAGGTGTTTAATTCTTCCAAAAGGATTCATACATCTCGGGGTAGTTTTTCTTGATAAAGTTTATTAGAGCTTGATCTTTTATGAGAGAGAAAGACTCATGGTGTTCTTCAAAAAGTACTGGATCACCGTAAACCCCTGACTTTGCTCTTGGGAGGCGGATGTTTTGATAAAAGTTTTCATCTCTTAAATTGTAGTGGTTGATGCGAAGATACTTGTCGCAGTGCTTTGGAACATCTAATAGAGTGGTGCCATCATAGTGCAAATCTTCACCGTTTCCATCAAAATAACCAGGAACATCAGGCAGTAGCGGCATGTAATGCTCGTACCATATTTTGTCGATGTCTGTTCTTTCTGGTCTGAGTATGGTTTTTCCTACTAAGTTGCGGGGATGATGCTTGAAAGAGCAGGAGGTCAGTTTGGAGATGATGGGCTGGTAGGGATCGATGTAGATACCCCCTGTGCCAAACATTCGCCAATTCGCATAGATTGCAGAAGCTTTGGAAAAATGCTTTTCCAAACATTCAGGCATGGTCTTTTCTTTCATGGGAAGGAGAAACTCATCGATGTCGATCAATGCTACCCATTTGGTATTTCCTTTTGCTCTTCGTAGGGCATCTTGATTGGCCATTGTATGATAGCTTTGATAGTTGCTTCTTTCGGAGGGCCAATAAAAGACCTCTACAAGCCCCGACTCCATATAAGGCTGAAGGACCTCCTCCCAATTATCTTCGCTTGAGTTGTTATAGAGCCAAAAGTGGTCCACTCCGATCATATGGTGGTACTCGATCCATTCTTTTAGGTAGGGAGCTTCATCTCTAAATTGAGCAGCAATAGCTAGCTCGTAAGCGTTTAGGCTGGAAGATAGAAAAAGGATAATAAGGAATAGACACTCTTTCACGCACCCTCACCGCGATAAGTCTTGGGATCTAATTTTGGATATTTCTTTGTGTATTTACGAAAATCTATGAGCCTCTCTTTTGGAAAAGCAATGAAGTCACAGTTGTAGAGGACATGCACTTCATAGCCATATTCTTCCACAAGGGCCATTACGGCATCGAAATTTCTCTTTTGGTGAATGCCATCTCTTTTGTCATATTCATAATCAATCCAGCATTCAAAGAGGATAACAGGGCGATTTCGCTGTAAGGTATCTTTGGCTCCTTGAAAAACAAAATACTCATAGTTCTCTACATCCATTTTAATGAGAGAGACATTGGTAAGTTGCAAAGAGTCCAAAGGGATGATTTCAATAGACTCACCCTGATCAGGAACAATCTGAATTCCTTGTAGATTTGCCTTTTCAAAGGTAGCACCAAGACCTTTACAAATAGCAATTGTATTATGGGATTGGTTCAGCTCAAGATTCGCAAGAAGCTCCATGTAGAGTTTTTTAGAGGGCTCGAAGGCGATAACAGCTCCATTGGGTCCCGCTTTTCTGGACATAAAGACGGTATGAGTGCCTAAATGGGCTCCCATATCGATCGCTACAGTCCCAGGTACTGTCAGCTCATCGATCAAGACACTGATGTTGCCTTCATAGGTATTAGCGCTGATTCTTAGGGTCTGCTTGACAGAGTCATCTAGATCATCGTCAATCCAATATTGGACATTAAAATAGGCTTTTCGAAAGATATCGTAGCTTCCATCCCGAATGGAATGAGTAGCAAGATACTCTCTCATTTCATCGCTTCCAAAAAAAGAGTCTCGAACAAAGACTGATCTAGAGAGACTACCTTCAATGATCCATTGTTCTATAAGAGAAAA
>DATIJO010000274.1:0-6219 GCA_035478555.1 Chlamydiales bacterium | reverse complement strand
TCTACAAAGATTTTTCCATCAGTAATAATCAATGGACGAAAGCTTGTAGTAATACCTTGTGAAGCTGTTAATGTTACCATAATTCTATTCCTTATTACTTCTATTATAACAAATAATTGTTAAAATGTAATTAATTATTTTATTTTTAATTAACTTAATATTAAGCATTTAGATTAATTATTATAAATTAGATACTTATGCAAGTATTTGATATTTAATGACTTATAGAACGGAATATCTTTTCTTTATTTATTTTCAGGAATTTATAAGATTAAGCATTGACTGGTACTAAATATTTCGTTATGACTATTAGCTTTTTTTGAGGAATGAATCTGTCTTGAAATTCGAAAAATTGGATTTTTGATGTATTTTTTATCAGATTTTGAGATCGCTTCGATGGACCTACTTAAATTAAGTAGACCGAGAAGCGATCTTAAAATATGGAAAAAAAGACACAAAAAGACAATATTTCCAATTGCAAGATAGGTTCATCAAAATGAGTGATTTTCACGATGATCTGGCTCTTTTCTTAAAAGAAAAAGAGATAAAAGAGGAAAACCTGGAGGCAAAGCTTCTAAAGGTATTTTCAGAAACTGAGGCAAAAGAGCTTGGACTGCCTCTTTCTGTATGCCCCCATATGCTGAGGGGACTTCCTAGGTTTTACGACCGAGAAAATCCGGCTAAGTCCTTAGTAAAGCCCCCCTTTAAAAATTTCAATTCCTTAAAAAGACATTGGATTGATAAGGCGATCTTCAGCCTTTACCAAGATGTGGAAATCCCTGAGTCCACCCTCTCTTTATTTACCTGGGTAATGAACGATGGTATGGGGGATTACTACGCCCAAAAAGAAGCGGAAGAGATAATCAAAGAGAAGTTTCCTCAAATCACCATCCAAAGGCTCTCCTTTCTTCCGAGAGAAACAGCGCTTGAACCTCCCCATTATTGCATCTACTATGACAAGGGAGAAGATCTCATTTGGGAAAAGATAGAGGCCTTTTTGCCTCTTTTTAAGACCTCTCAATTGGTCTTACAGATGCCCACCTACTTTCCCGATACCCCAAAGCTTTTAGAAAAGATTCAAGATCATAATCCTCCTAAGTATGAACTTTTAGGGGAATATGGTTTTGTGGACTCTAAGTGGTGCCATCCTGGAACAGCGTACCGCTCTTTAGGCCTTCACTTTTTGGAAAAAGGCCTCTTAATCCAAGAAATTGCACCGAAAGATCTATCCCGTCTTCCAAAAGAATTAAAAGAGATCCTCTTTAAAGATGGGATTCCCTCCTATCAGGAAAAGATCGCCCTCAATGCAGGCTATCTTAGTTCCATCGAGGGAGCTTTTGTTGCCTTGTTCGCTCTTCTGAAGAAAAGAGAAAAAGATCCAAAATCTATGGATCTAATCCTTGCTAATTTTGGCTGTATGGTTGGTGCTCTGGATAAGTACATTGAGAAAGAAGGGACCTATCCTATCTTACAAAAATACGGCATAAAAGAGGTAGAGATCTACTATGAAGGCTCTCTATGCAAAATGAATATCCAGGCAGAAGGCAAACGCCTCAGGCTCATTCAAGCGAAGAACCTAACCCCATCCGATTTTGGCTGCCTATTCCACCATTCACAAGATTTTGTCATCTGTAGGGGAGACCGCTCCTTCTCTGAAGCGGTTAGCTTAAAGAAGGTATTTTTCTATGATCCTCCTTATCATTCCAAGAACTTTTTGAAAGATCTCGGCGCCCTTGCAGAAAATAGAATCGGAAGAGGAAAGGGAGCAGCAGAGTACATTCGTCTTTTCTACCACCTCCTGCCCACTAAACCAGATAGCGGAGATAAATTTGTCGAAGAGGATTTCTTCTTTGAAAGAAACTTCTCTATTCTGGAAATAGGGGAAAGGATGGGAGAGCTTCTCTCATCGCCAGAGACAATCAATGACTTACAGAAACTAAACTCAATCTTGCTTACAGACTATTCAGCGAATGATTATCTATGCCAGCTAGTAGCAAGATCTCTCCTGCATTACTACCACCCGGCAGCCCAAAGAAAAGAAGAGTATTTGATTCGAGAGTTCTTAGAGGAGAAGATCTCTTTTTCCATGCTGATAATGGAACTAAGGGATTATCTAATGCCTTTCAGGAGAAAGAACTTTTAATTTCTTCTCATTATGGTCCAGTCATAGAAAATAAATGAAGTGTTTAATACTAAAGTGATTAATTTAGGTGTAAAATAATTAATTCCAGCAATCACCCCAGCAAACGCACAAGCTCTTACAAAACCCATGGGATCAATATTCCCACGCAATTCTCTAACACCTTCAAATAATCCAAATGCGGGAGTAATCAATCCTGTTGGGTCGTAATAATTAACGATTGTGCTACCTACTTGCGAGATCAAACGATAAATATTATAAACATCCCTAGGTGCTCTTGGAGCTCCAAGATCGTCGTTGGGATCGCCAAGATGGTCAAAATCGAGTGGCCCTTCTGCTATTTCTGCAGGTACTAATCCTTCGAACTCTCTAGGCTCTACAGGTGCCTGTGGTTGAGCTGCTGGAATTCCTAAGAACGTTCTTTCCTCTGCTATAGGATCCCTATCGTCTACGTTTGGAGAAGTATGGTATGTAGTCCATTCCACATCAATGAGATCGTTTTCATGGCGAATAGTGTCTAATTCACGTGGGGGAATAGTTTCCCAGTCTTCAGATGGCCACAATGGAACGGCGCCCTTCTTAAGAAAAAGCCGTTCAGATGCGGAAAGGGAATTTAGCAGTCTATTTTGCAAAGACAAACCCGGTTGTTTGAGAAGGCAATCGATAGCTAACTGTTTTAGTTTTTCAGCGGAACATCTGGAACCTATAAATGCGGATTTGAATGTAAATGTGCATTTATGCTTTCCAATTGCCAGGCAAGTAATAAAAAAAGAGGTTAAGTCTCTAACTGTAAGGAATTTTTGTATTATTTCATCAAAAATGTCCCAGTAGACCTTCCCGGTCTTAGAGCTAAAATAACTGGTAAGAGGTCTAGAGGTTCTTAATTCTACTGCCATAGATTTGCCTTTTTCTTAATGTTACCTAGGGAGAAAATTAGCTAGCCATCCAAGTGCTCGTCTACAGGGATTTTGACGAGCTTGATCTTCTTCAACAATAGGTGCTGCATCATCGGCATCAAGTTCCACATCCGCTACTAGATCTACAGGCTCTTGAATTGCATCAATTTCCTGAGCAGCAGGATCATCATTGATATCTAGAGCAGGAGCTTCTTCATGATCTTCTTGATCAATTTCAGAAATAAGGAACACCCTCCATTTTTTGTTGTACTCTCTGTAATTTTCATCATGGGCTATTGTGCTTAAAAGATCCTGTTGGTCTTCGGATAGACTATTGTACTGTTCCTTTGAAGAAGGATAAAATCTGAAATTGCTTTTTAGAAATTGTTGAGCAGGAATAGGTAGAGCTTGCATGATTCTTTGAAGTAGATCAACCCTGCGTTGCTTTACTAAGAGAATATCACTTACCAGTTTAGTTAAAGCCTCTGTATTACATCTGGATTGTATAAAAAAATTTTTAAATGATTCGGTTTGAGAATGTGTTGCAATATCCTTGCAAGTACTAAAAAATGATACTAAGTCTTTAACTGTAAGAAACTTTTGCGTGATTTCATCAAAAAATTCCCAATAAGATCCTCCAGTTTCTTTATCATTAAAATAACTAGTAAGGGATCTAGAAGTGCTTAATTGAACGGCCATAATCACCTTTTTATAGAAAATTATAAACAAATTTTAATTATATTTCAACATATATTTAATTATTAGTAATTTATAAAAAATTATTTTAATTAAAATATAATCTATTATAATAAAGTTTGAATCAAAAGGCGTGAGATATGGCCTTGCCCAAGAAAAAAGGTCAGGAAGAGGAATTTGAGATTTTTTCCAGGGGGTATGTAGAGCTGCTTCAGCTCTTTGCCCGCTTTATGACGAATCCAAAGATGCCTGGAATAAAAAAAGAGATGGAAAAGGTATTTGATGGCCTTATCCCCCACAGTCATAAGATTGGTGGGAAGCTTGAAAAGGACGTTGCAGAACTAAAGAAGCCCCTATTTCAGTTTTTGGACAACCCGACGGACTTAGAGTCTCTGCAGAGGTCCTTAAGTATCATGGAAAGCATTAGAAATGAAATAGCTGAGTTATAACTTATGGTCGATCCATTACAAAAAAGAGATTTTCATAAGCCAAAGCCGCAGCTTGCTTTAGTTTTAAGCACTCTTAAAGAGATGCGAAATGACTTAAATGAACTTTTAAGGACTCTCTTCTTTTCTAACGATTTAGAAAAGAGAAAACAGGCCTTTATAGGCATTAAGAACCTAAAGAAAAAATACTCCAAGCAGATCGAGCTTCTTCCTATGGAGAAGAGAAAAGAGGTTGTACAGGCGCTGACCATTGATATGAAAAAGCTCGAATATGCCTTAAAATCTGTTCCTATCTCTATTTTTATGGATATCGACGGTGTGAAGATGCCAATTGTCTCCAAGATGACAAATAAGCCTTTCACCCTGTTTGATTTCTTTGATGATGTCCAAATGCTCTCTCATCGCGAAGTTACCTTTCAATTTCATGCGGATAGAATCGATGGACAATTAGGTGTATTTTTCCCGGGTCTAAACGATGCTCATTTTTTTGCTCTTATGGAAACTAAAGTGCGGCTTCATTCCTCTTTTCAATATAACTTTGGAAATGTGGACTACTCTTTTACTCCAACAACTCCAGGTGCTTATAATATCCGAGGCAAAGCTGAACTTAGGTATCTGCCAAGCCATGTGCAATATGAGATTCCTCATGGTATTATGCCCGGTGATTTAAACCAGGCAATCGATAGCTTGATGAAGGGAGGCTAAGATGAAAGTGGGTGTTTCTTCAGGTCTTCCTCATGAGCCTGTCAAACCTAACAAAGCAATGGTTGAAGCTGCGAGAAATTTTAGAGAATCCTTAGACAACTTCAATAATACCAAAGATAACAAAGTTAAGAAGCATGATATGGACCGTATGGTCCGTGAAATGGATGTCATTGAGAGCTTAGGTCAGTCTATAGATCGAAAAGAGACTAGGGTCCTGGCGCAGAAAGTATCGAAGGACTTTATTCTCTATCATAAAAATCCCTCCAAAGAAAACTACAATGTCTTAGAGCATGATCTCAATGTTCTAAGGGAAAGCTTAGAACATTAATTAAAGGCAAAAGGCTAAAGTCAAAAGGCAAAAGAGCCGCGGAAGCAAATTCTTTGCTTCTACTTTACATGAATCGCAGAAATGAAATTTCTGCCACCACACTTTTGCCTTTTGCCTTTAGCCTTTTGCCTTTAAAGGACCCTATGAGGGTACTTTAGGACGTAGCCTGCGGATTTGATCTTATGGTTAGAGACACGCTTATTCCCGCGTGTCAGTTTCATTGTAAGATGGGGGTCCCAAACGGGCTTTTTCAGACGGTGCGCCTCGGCTACTTTCTCAAAGAGATCTTTTCGAATGGGATGGTCATCATCCGCTAGATTATACACCCCTTCTAAGGAATGGGTAATTGCATAGTCAGCGGCCCCTACAATGTCTTGCAGATGGACCATATTGGTGTAGGTATCGCCTTTGCCAGGAACCACGTGATCTTGCAGATCTTTGACCTTACGAACTAGATCTCGTTTGGGGCCGTAAATCTCCCCTAATCGTAAAACACAGACCTTCCATCCGAGTTTTGCTAAAGATAAAAAGGTATCTTCAGTCTCAATGAGAACTTTGATGGGGTCAGAATCTGAAGAGAGGGGAGAGTTTTCATCCACCCAATAGCCATTTTGGTCTCCGTATACAGCTGTACTGCTTGTGTAGATCAAAGTCTTAGGTTTTTTCTTCTCTAATGCAAAATGCCTGAGGGTTTGAGCGGTGCGAAGGTAGGTGTCCTTGTAGGCGTCCATGCTATCAGCGGAAACAGTCACAACGATGACATCTTGGTCTTTTATGATCTGGGCGACCTCTTTTTCATCAGAGCCTCTACAGATGGCAGAATGTTGAGCTACTTTGTTTAAAGAGGAGAGCTTCTTTTTATTTCTTGTTGTACAAGTGACAAAAAAGCCCTTTTTGCCAAGTTGTTTGGCAAGTTCTGTCCCTACATAGCCGCATCCTATGATTGCAATTTGCTTCATACAGTGATTAATCCTAGTTTCTGTAAGGTGTTTTTAAGTTGGCCGTTTT
>DATIJO010000273.1:0-6344 GCA_035478555.1 Chlamydiales bacterium | reverse complement strand
TGATAGACCGCATAGATGGTTGCAGTGAGCATAATCAGAAAAGGAAGGCTTGTCCCCGGGCTATCAGTAGGATCTAGTAAATTAAGTCCAGTATCGGTAGCTAATGACCAGTTGTTATGTTTTCCAGATCCATTGATTCCTTGAAATGGCTTTTCATTCAAAAGACAAACAAGACCGTGCCTATTTGCCACCTCTTTCATCAGCTCCATGAGAACTAAGTTATGATCTACAGCAAGGGAAGCTTTCTCATAGATCGGCGCAACTTCAAACTGTCCAGGAGCAACTTCGCTATGCCTTGTTTTTAAAGGAATCCCTAAAGCATATCCTTCGGTTTCAAATTCTTGGATAAACGCCATCACTCTTTCCTTGATCATGCGAAAATAATGGGCCTCTAGCTCCTGCTCTTTTGTAGCGCTTGCTCCGCAAACGGTCCTTCCCACCATAATAAGATCGGGCCTCAGTTGATAGAGCGCCTTATCGACAATAAAATACTCCTGCTCGCATCCCAAAGTAGAATAGACATGTTTTGAAGGAATAGAAAAAAGACGCATGAGCCTTAGCGCTGCATCATTGATCATACGATCCGAGCGCATGAGGGGAATTTTATGATCGAGAGCTTCCCCGGTCCATGAATAGAAAAAAGAGGGAATGCAAAGAACAACACTATTGGCTGTCTTCCATAAAAAGGCACAAGAGGTTGGATCCCAAGTGGTATATCCTCTCGCTTGGTGAGTTCGTCTTAAACCACCGGACGGAAAAGAAGAGGCATCCGGTTCGCCTCTTAGAAGAATTTTTCCGGTAAACTTTTCAATCAGCTCCCCTTCCCCTCTCCAATCAATAAAAGCATCATGCTTTTCCGCAGGAGTGCCCGTGAGAGGTTGAAACCAGTGAGTAAAATGAGTTGCCGAGTGGCTGATCGCCCACTCTTTCATGGCATCTGCTACTTTGTCTGCAGCAGAACCTTTCAGTTTGGCCTTGCCGTCCATCACCTGCTGCATGTGCGCAAAGACCTCTTTAGAAAGCATCTTCTTCATCACTTCCCTATTGAAAGTAAGATGCCCAAACTGCTCAATTCCCGATCTTGGATTAACACCACTCTTGATCGGTTTTCTATTTGCAATTTCTTTGACTGCACAGGCCCTTGGATTCATAACCAAAACCCTCCCTTTGGATTTTGAAATATTCTACTTCTCTCAAGGGTAAAAAATCTATCCATTTAAGGATTGCGGGCTTATTATTATCCACCAAATTTTTTAGTGGAGGGGTATATGGAAGCTACTTTTGAATCGTTTAAGAAAGTTAACCAACATGGAATCGAATATTGGAGTGCTAGAGAGCTGCAATCCTTATTAGGATATTCCCAATGGAAGGGATTTGAAAATGCTATTCAGAGGGCAATTGAATCTTGCAAACAGTCAGGAAACAATCCTAAAAACCATTTTTCCGGCGCCGGCAAAATGGTCGGAATTGGAAGCAATACTGAAAGAGCTATCGAAGACTTTCATCTCTCTCGTTTTGCCTGTTATTTAATAGCTCAGAACGGCGATCCAAGAAAACCAGAGATTGCCCATGCCCAAAAGTACTTTGCCATACAGACCCGTAAACAAGAATTGACCGAAGCCTTGGCTGCTGATCGAGAAAGACTCGCACTTCGTCAGCAAGCATCTGAAGAGTTTAAAGCACTTTCAGGCGCTGCAAGAGAAGCTGGAGTGCAGAATAAAATGTTCGGAGTCTTTCATGATGCTGGATACAAAGGACTATATGGTGGACTCAGAGCTGATGCCATCAAAGCTAAAAAAGGAATATCTCCCAAAGAACAATTGATGGATAGGATGGGCTCAACAGAGCTTGCTGCCAACCAATTCCGAATGACTCAAACAAGAGAAAAACTGAAAAAAGAAAAAATCAACAATCAAAGGGATGCCATCCAAACTCATGAAGACGTGGGGAAAGAAGTAAGAAGAGCGATTGCAAAAATTGGAGGGACACCGCCTGAAGATATCCAAGCTGAAGAGCCTATCCAAAATGTGAAAAAGAGATTGAAGAAAGCCGAAGTTCTAGAATAAAAACATTATTGAGATCTTAGTTTAGCTAGCCTAGCTTCCAAAGTCCTGCAATTTACAGCAGCAAATTTCCAAGCAAAACCATCCCAATTGCGCCTATGGAAGTCTGCATGGGCAATGCTTTCATGCGCATAAGCACGATTCATTCGTCCCCAATGGAGAATCCATGGAGGAGGCTGATCCATATCTTTTGAAAGAAGCAAGAATCTGCCACAGCCACTTCTGTATTCTAGCCATTCCATCAGATAGGCGTATTCGTTACGGGTAAGCTTTCCCATTTCACGTAATTTAAAAGCGGCATCTACAGATGCGTTTTGAAGAGGATGAAAGATTTCAAGAAAGAGCCTTTCAACACATTCTCTCTGCGAATCACACTGATGAATCATAATCTTATGTTGATCCCGATTGTAATAAGCTTGGAATTCTGGATCCACACTATCTATATATTCTATTTCAGGCTCACCTGCTAATTCCCACACAAGTTTAAAAAATGGGTGTTTAGATTTCCAATATTCAATATCTATCAGTGTAGGAGTATCAGTAAGTTCCGCAATCGTTGGCATGGTTTCTGCCAGAACTAGTCCCGGCTTTCTTTTTTCCCACTCTTCCCAAACTGGATCTTTAGGCAGCAATCGGATGAGTCTATCATGATCCGGCATCTCTAAAGAGTCCGGATAGACCCTTTTCCAAAAATCCTGAACAGTTCTGCAATCCCGAAAAGCAATTGCATTTTCCGTACGGGTTAAGATCTTTAAAAGAGGAAGGTTAAACCTTGCATAAAATAAAGCATTCCTTCCATCTGGCATCATCTGGTAAGGATTGGCTCCTTTCGCCATTAACTCTCTAGCTCGCTCAAAATGTCCGTTTCTACATGCCTTATAAAGGGCAGAATACCCTTCAGCGTCTACTGGATCTAATTGATGTACTCTCTTTACGGGCTGGAAAAAATTATCCAATAAGAATTTACTTCCAGATTCGACAAATGCATTTAAGGCAGCAGATGCAACTTTCCCTATCGCCGTTCCAAGACGGCAGCAGAAAGAGGATCTTTTTCTTGTCGGTATAGCGTGCGATCTTGGGATAGGGCTATATTGAGAGACTGAATTTGTCATGACTTTCTAAGCTCCTTTAAACGTTCTTCAAAACTTGCACGGTGTTTTAAGAGATAGGGTATAGCACACATTTGGTCATATTCAAACCTTGAGTGATCTGCATGGGCAATGAGGCCTTTTCCTAAAGATGTATTATTCATGACCCAACGTATTTCAAAATTCACATTCTCTGGTCGTTTTCCCAATTCCGGGAAGAGCATTGTAAGTGCAATCAGAGACTTAAACTCCAGTGCTTCGTCTAAAAAAGCTGTTTCTTCTCGAGAGATCTCTCCTGATGCTGAAAGTTGATTTGCCCATTCAAATCCTTCTCTTCCTAAAGCATTCATAGTCTCAAAAGCAATTCCATAGATCATTGCAGCATATCCGGCCCCACATTCAATTAGAATGGAATTAGACTCTGAATGATAAAAGGCAGCAGCTCCTTGTGAGTGGATTCTAGGTCCTGGACGAACAGTTTGTTGTATGTTGGGTTCATTAGCGAGTTTTAAAGAAGTGTCTAGGAGAGGATGATGTTTTCTCAAATAAGCTTTCACTTGGTCTAAAGATAAAGTAAAGCTTTCTCTGCGAGGAATTGAGGAACCAGTTTGTCTCATCATTTCATATTGTCTTTCCTCTTCTTCTTTTAACCCTGCAGTAAGTTCTGCTATACTGGGTAATTTTTCTCCCTCTTTTGGCTCTATCGCTTTTAAACTCCACTTAGGAACTGCAGCTATCAACTCCTTAGCTCTCTCTGGAAGGCTTGTTGGGGAAGGAGGACGAACTATTGTCCAGAAGTCATGTATTGACTGGCAATCCCTGAACTTTGGGTGGTTTTCCGTTTTGGTTAATATTTTGAGGAGGGCCAGGTTGTTTTTTGCATAATGCAAACCCGTGATTCCTCTTTCATCAGGTTGGTAGGGATTAGCCCCTTTTCTCATTAATTCTCTTGCTTCAGCAAGATTTCCGGTAGAGCAGGCCTGATGGAGAGTAATAGGAGGTTTTAGCTGTATTGGCTGGGTAAAAGGATTGGAAAAGCAGCATCCGATGGCTTTTACGACTCTTTCTATGAATGAAGGCTCCTTAAACCCCATATCTTCGTGTGCCTTGGAAGCCCTATAATCTGTTGAAAAAGAAGCTAAATTAAATGCTAAAGCGCTCATAATTACCCTATATTAAATTAATACTATTATATATAAAAAAATACTTTAATTCAAGTTAATTATATTAATGTGATTATTCATAAGTCATTGATAATGAAGGCTTAATGAAAAGTCCATTTTTTTATTTTAAAATAAGGCTTTATGCCCTATTTTTTTAAAGACCTTAAACTCACCTATATAGGTAGCCAATGATCATCATCTCAAAGACCCCCGTCCGGATCAGCTTTTTTGGAGGGGGGACCGACTACCCTGCCTTCTACCTAAGAAAACAAGGGATCGTTTTCGGCACCTCGATCGATAAATACACCTATATAAGCATCAACTCGATCAGCGAATTCTTCGACCATAAGATCAGGATTGCCTATTCTAAGACCGAACTGGTCAAAACCTTAGATGAGATCCAGCATCCAAGCATTCGGGAGTGCCTGAGGCACATGAGGATTTTCATGCCTCTGGACATCCATATTTTTTCCGATCTTCCTGCAAAGACAGGGCTTGGCTCATCCTCTTCTTTTACGGTAGGATTTTTAAATAGCCTCTATGCCTTGCAAGGAAGAAGGGCTCCCAGACAAAAATTGAGTGAAGAGGCCTGTTTTGTAGAACAGCAATTGATCCGTGAAAATGTAGGTTCCCAAGATCCTTTTCACGCGGCATTTGGCGGGATGAATATTATTACTTTTGACTCTTCAGGAATTTCCATTCGGCCGGTGGTCATTTCTCAGAATAAGAAAGCCATTCTTGAAGACCATATGATGCTCTTCTACACTAGTATGACAAGGTTTGCCAATGAAGTTGTGAAAGAGCAGATCGATAAGACAAGTGCAAAAGCAAATGACGATTACCTTGATAGAATGTATGAGATCGTTTTCGAAGCGGAAAAAATGGTCCAAGAATGCGATGAAAAAGATCTACCAAAAAAGTTTGGAGAACTAATGGATGAGAGCTGGCAATTAAAGAAGCAGCTTTCTAGTAAAATCTCCACGCAAGAGATCGACCTCGCTTATGAAAAGGCAAGAAAAGCAGGCGCTTACGGCGGCAAGCTTTGCGGCGCAGGTAGCGGCGGATTTTTACTCCTCATGGTGCCGCCCGAAAAACAAGACAATGTGAGACATGCGCTATTTCCTTATCTAGAAGTAAAATTTAGATTTGAGAATGAAGGAAGTTCCGTCATCTACATGAGAGACTAATATTGTGGATGCAATCATACTAGCTGGAGGCTTTGGGACAAGGCTTCAAAAGAAAGTCCCGAATGTTCCGAAACCTTTAGCGCCTATCAACGATGTACCCTTTTTAGATATTCTACTGAAGAAAATTTCAGCTATTAAACAGATCAAAAAGATCGTTCTTGCAATCGGCTATAAGGCAGATCTGATTGTGGAGCGATATAAAAATAGCGGATACTCTTTCTCTATCGAAGATAAACCTCTTGGGACAGGAGGCGCATTAAAAAAATCGATCCACTATACAAGCTCTCCTGATCTTCTTGTTTTTAATGGCGATACTTATGTGGACTTCTCCTTTTCTGGAGTTTACGAATTTCATAAAACAAGTGGATCTGCGGTCACAATCATTGCAGAGGAGATCCCAAACACAAGTAGATTTGGCACACTTGAACTAGATCCAAAAACAAAAAGGATCCTGCAGTTTAAAGAGAAGCTAGGTATTCCCCAAAAAGGCACCATTAACTGCGGAGTCTATTTGATTAAACGGGATCTTTTTTCTGAAAACAGCTATCCTGAAGTCTTTTCATTAGAAAATGATGCTTTTCCAAAGCTTTTGAAGAAAGGCATGTACGCATTTCCCAGCAGCGGAAATTTTATAGATATAGGAACAGAAGAATCATACGAGGAAGCCCAATGGTCTCTTACAACATCTTAGTTACAGGCGGCGCAGGATATATTGGATCAACTCTTGTCCCTTATCTCTTACAAGAAGGCCACAAAGTAACTGTCCTTGACAATCTCTATTTTAACCAGGTCTCTTTACTCACCTGTTTTCAAAACCCAAACTTCACCTTTGTAAAGGGCGAT
>DATIJO010000272.1:0-6612 GCA_035478555.1 Chlamydiales bacterium | reverse complement strand
CTCTCCTAACTATAACTACTTATCATCTCCTGAAGACATCTATGTATCTCCTGCTCAGATCCGCAGGTTTGATCTTCGTAAGGGTGATACCCTCATGGGAACCATCCGCTCTCCCAAAGATAAGGAAAAATACTTTGCTCTCTTAAAAGTGGAAAGGATCAACGGTAAGACCCCAGAGCAGTTAAAAGACCGCATCCTATTTGAAAACCTCACCCCCCTCTATCCTGACAAGCGTCTTGTCATGGAGACCTCGAAAGAAAAACTCTCTACCCGCGTTCTCGATCTTGCTGCCCCTATCGGTAAAGGCCAAAGGGCATTGATCGTAGCTCCTCCAAAATCCGGTAAAACCATCCTTCTTCAGAACATCGCTAACGCAATCGAGAAGAACAACCCCGAAGTCGTCCTCATCGTTCTCCTTATAGACGAACGTCCTGAAGAGGTGACCGATATGATCCGTATCGTGAAAGGCGAGGTCGTCTCCTCAACCTTCGACGAACCACCAGAAAGACATACCCAGATCGCCGAAATGGTCATTGAAAAGGCAAGACGTTTAGTCGAATCGGGTTACGATGTAGTTATTCTACTTGATAACATCACAAGACTTGCCCGCGCTTATAACACCGTTCAGCCGCATTCCGGCAAGATCCTCACAGGCGGTGTCGACGCAAGCGCCCTCCATAAGCCAAAACGCTTCTTCGGAGCTGCCCGTAACGTTGAACAGGGCGGATCTCTCACCATCATCGCGACAGCCCTGATCGATACAGGCTCTCGTATGGATGAGGTGATCTTTGAAGAGTTCAAAGGTACAGGCAACATGGAGCTTGTCCTCGACCGCAGGCTCGCCGACCGTAGGGTATACCCCGCTATCGACCTTATTAAGAGCGGTACTCGTAAAGAAGAGCTTCTCTACCATCCACAAGAGCTAGAAAAGATCTATCTTTTGAGAAATGCTCTTGCTGATCTTACCCCTGTTGATGCAATGAACCTCCTTCTTGGAAGGCTCAAAAAAACCAACAGCAACACTGAATTTTTGCTCTCGATGAAAGAATAATTGTTTGAAAAATCCTAAATAAGTAATAAAACAGATAGGGATAAAAAAGGATTTTTCTAATGTACTTTCCTATCACCAGTCTTCGAAAAATAGAAGTTTTTAGATCGCCTAGGTCACAATTCCTCCTCGCCCTCTTAAGAAGGTTAAGGAGAAAAAAGTGATCCGGCCTCTCCTTATACTAACTCTCATTGGAGCAGCCGGCTACGGAGGCTATTGGGCCTGGTACAATGTCCCAGAAGTCCGCACCAGATGCCAAGACGTCCTTCAGATGGACAAGGTCCAAACCCTTGAGATCCGCCATTCTGCAGCCAACATCATGGAGACCCATAAACGAGAGCTCCTTGTAGACAGCGAACATGCCTTTTTAGATCCTATATTACAATACTACCCCTACGTTCTCATGGAGGTAAAATATAACCGGGGCCAGGACCGCACTGGCGAAGGGATCATCCTCTGGAGCCTAGTTGACGGTGAAATGGTCATCAATACCAGTACCTGGGAGAAGACACATGGCTTTCTTGACTGTCTCTCTTACGGCGCCGACCGCAATGACTTTAAGATCATCAATGCCCTCACCATGCGCGGCGGCATGCTAGACCGTGATGGTCTCACTAGAATCCTGAACGTAGAAAATGAAAAATTAGACACTTGGATCGATAGCTGCCGGAAAAAAAACCTGATCGTGCAAAGCGGCAACTACTATCGCCTTCACCTGCAAGATCCAAAACTTCAAGTCCTCCCCGAGACCAAACTGGACCACTGGCTTGTAACAAAAACCAGTAAAAACGCACAACGCGTCCCCAAAAAGTACCGCCCCGCCCAGATCGAACAGATCGCTCGTTCAGCCTTCGGCAGCGACTTTGCTATCCGCAAAATGAAAGAGGTATTCCTCCCTGTCTACAGCATCGTCGTCCAAAACCCCGACGGCTCGCAGATGACCACCTATTGGAATGCCCTCAACGGCAAACGCCTGGACCAACCCTATCTGATAGAATAGGGATTTTTGTAGTAGTCAAAAAGAGTGACGACTATAGCAGCTACAGCTACAGAACAAGCAGTGACAATCCTTGCTTTTCTTATATGAGCATTATAGCACTCTCTAAAGGTAGGGATGGGTTGGTCTATTTTGCTTTGAGAGGCTTTGAGCTCTCTCCATCCCTTTCGATAATATTCTTTGTGATTCTCTGAAAGATGGTATTTGTAGTAGTGATCAAATCCCATAGTCTCAATGGGAATGTTTTCCCAAGGATTATCCACTTTGCATGCAGTTTGTCGATTATTAATAGCTGTTGCAATTCCCCTCCACCGTATTACAGAATTGTATTCAATAGATTCCATGCACGAGCAAAATCTTCGTCAGACTTATATACCCCATTTTTAGTTGCTTCCCTTACCTCCCGGAACTTCCTTTCCTGCACTAAATTGCCAAACTCCATGAGAGCTGAACTTCTTTGCGCAGAAGCAGGTCGATTAGGAGCGATCCTAATAATGTTCTGATCCTGTTCAGCATTGAATCCGTGCTTTAATCTTTCCAAACGTACCTCCGGAGGCGGCAGGCCTAGCTCCTTAGTAACTTTATAAGCCTCTTCATAAAGAGCCCTAAATTCATGAAATTGAGAAAGATCTCCAATGAGCTTTTCAGCTTCTTGAGTTCTTTGTTGGACAATCATTCTTGCTTGCATAAAAGAATAGGCATGCGATGCCACATTAATAGCTGCGCCTGTGATCATAAGTGGGAGATTTTGTAGATACATTCCTACTATTAGGCTACCCGTACCTAAACCTAGAGCAGAAGCTGCTTTTTTCAAGACCGGTTTAAAGTATCCGGTGTCATCATGACAAAGAGGTTCAACTGTATGATTTAGTAAAAGAAGAGATACTACTGAGCAACCAATTGTAGTTGCAACTTTTGCTCCAGGATATAAACCAGCATTATTGAAAGAATCTAATGCAAGGCCATAGAGAGCAGTAGTGAGCACCTTAACCAGACCTACTGCATTGAAAAGGGTATTAACAGATGGGTTGGAGAAATGATTTCTAACGCTTGATAGGGACATTAGGTGTCCTACTTACGTTGGCTGGTTTTGTCTTAGCAGCAGATACAAAAGCAGCTCCAACAGATGCCTGATATGCTTTAAATAGCCTTTCGCCCTTCTCGTACTCTGCTTTTAAGGCAATTTTCTCTTTTGGAAGAAACTTTGAATAACCAACCTTCAAGGTTTCCCAGATCGCAGCAATTGGAAGGTCTTTTCTTCTTTGCTTTACTTTGGTTTCAAATTGGGTAACGTAGCTCTTGAAATTCTCCGGCTTAACCGTAAATGAAAGTATTTTAGCAGTTTCAGTTTTTGGCTTCTGTGTGTTAGGTGCAGGAATTCCTATTTTAGGTCTTACAGTATTAGCAGGACCATTGATTATCCCTTGGCGTGTATTTGGAACAGTATTAATGAACTTTTTTGCTTTAACAAAAGCACTAATTTGAGCCCCTAGATTTAGCAAAAATCCAAGATATGTCACTTCTCCATAGCCCGTATGCGCTCCATACATCGTACTAACTATACCTAGTAGACTGCAAATTGCTTCTTTTTTAAAAGATGGAAGAGAGACTCTATTTTGGTCTTTAGCACTAATAATCCTAGATTGAAGATAAAATAATCCTAAAGACAAAGCACTTGAAAGAGCCACATAGGCTCCAACTTTAGCTACAGTTGACATGCCTCCAATAATTGCATAATCCCCTGTATACCAACATAATGCTTTGCAATTCTCCAAAGCTTTCCATAACGAACCTACACTAGTAAGACCAGACACATAATTACAAGTCTTAGGTCTTGCCAGTACTACTTCGATAGTATATCTATGCAATAAATTTTTACATTTTTGAAAAACAGTGGGATTATTAGAAACTAAACCACGGTTTGAATTTTTAATAGCCAAAGCTGACATTTAAATTACCTTTTAATTTATTATTAATGAATAAATTATACAAAATTTTAAATTAACTTTCAATGTTTAAATGAGTTAAATTAAAATTTTAATTTATTTAGAAATAGGGAAAATTATGCTTTCTTTTGAGCCGCTAGTATAGGTTTTGTAGGCATAGCTGATTTTACTAGTGCCTTTGCAGCATCGGACTTTGGTTTAACAGCAGATACTGGAGCAGGAGTTCTCGGCGCAGGCTTAGCAATAGACGCCTGATATTCTCTAAAAAGCCTTTCGCCCTTATCATACTCTGCTTTTAAAGCAATTTTCTGACCTGGAAGAAACTTTGAATAACCATCCTTCAAGGTTTCCCAGATTGCAGCAATAGGAAGGTCGGTTCTTCTCTGCTTTACTTTGCCTTCAAATTGCGTCACGTAGCTCTTGAAATTCTCCGGCTTAACTGGAAAGAGAGGTTTTTTAGCAAGCTCCTGTTTAGGTTGAGGAGATACTTCTAAAGGCTTCGCATCTGTTTTGGGTTTAGCAGAAGGTTTTTGCGGAACACTAATGACTTGTGCTTGTCTACAGCAGATTTTTGATCCGATATGACTAATTATTTGAGATAAACCATAGCAACTCGCTAAACAACCGAAACTGACCGCAAATATATCCAACTCATCTTTACAAGGACCAATAGTTACGAGGTAAGCACCTATTGCACCCAAGGCTGTTAGATGTGAAGGCTTATGGTTAAATTCTGTGAGGATCTGTTTAGAGATTTGAACTGCTGTATAGGCACCAGCACACAAGCCGAAATATATACCCTTTGTCCAAAGTTCCTCACTCACTTCGTAAGGACCCCTACTTCCAATGTAAGAGCCAATTCCTCCAATAACAGCTACAAGTGAAGTAGATATAGGACACTTAAACCTATTTCTAACTAACAAAGCAGCCCAAATTGGTAATACAGATGCAGACCCAATACTCGAACATATCCCATTGATCCAATCACGTTTCGAAGATTGATAGATCAATGCAGCACTTGAAATTGCACAAAGAGCGTAGACTATTGGCTTAATAACAGAGGTGAGTTTTTTGCAGTTACTTTGTCTTACAATGCCCTGTGTTGAGGAAGGTAGAACACTACTTACTGCCATAATTAAATTATCCTTAAGTTATCTTGTTTTTGGCTTCGCTGCAGATACAGGAGCAGCAGATCCAACAGCCGTCTGATATGCTTTAAAAAGTCTTTCGCCCTTATCATACTCTGCTTTTAAGGCAGTTTTCTCTTTTGGAAGAAATTTTGCATAACCAGCTTTCAATGTTTCCCAGATTGCAGTCATTGGAAGATCAGTTCTTCTATTTTTTACTTTGTCTTCAAATTGCGTAACGTAGCTCTTGAAATTCTCTGGCTTAACTTGAAAGAGAGGTTTAAAAGATTCTGTTTTAGGCTTCTCTACTTTTGTAGCAGGCTGAAGAGCAGGGTCTTGATATTCACTAAAGAGACTTTCGCCCTTATCGTACTCTGCTTTTAGCTCTTTTTGTTGTTCTGGAAGAAACTTTGAATAAGCACTTTTTAGCGTATCCCAAATATCAGCAATAGGAAGGTCGGTTCTTCTTTGCCTTACTTTAGCTTCAAATTGCTTAATGTAACCTTTGAATTGCTCAGGTTTAACTGCAAAGAGAGGTTTTTTAGTTGTCTCTGTTTTTGGTGCCTCAAGCTTTGGCGTTTCAACCGCAGGGAGATCAGCAAGATCAGTTAATATCATTTGGCATTTATTTTGCTCTCTTTTGATAAGCTTTTTTGCTTTAATAAAAGCACTGACTTGAGATGCTAGATTGAGTAGGACTCCAGCTCCCCCTAACAATCGATTTTGTAAGTAGGTACCTGTTATTATACCGCCTATTCCTAAGACGAAGGCAGCCCACTCTTTTTTAAATGTTGGAAAAGAGTCTTCTGTATTTTTTGCCGACTTTATAGTGTTGATCAGATCCGATACTGCACGAAGATAAGGAAATGGTTGTTCATGAGGGCTGCATTCCTTAGATAAAAATTGGTAAAATCCTACTAATTGCACTATCGCATATAAAGCTGTAACAGCACTGACATACGTTGGTGTTAGATTTGTATAACGATCTCCAATGGTATAAAAGGAATTTGTGATGGGCCCGCAAACTCCATTATTGCATCCAGTGAAGTTATGGACTACATGCTTGAATTGGCAGTGGTAATTAGTATTGATCGCGATTCCAATGGTAGTCAGAATATTGATAAGACCAGCCCAGTTAATTGTAGAGTTTTTAAAGCTTAGTAATTCGACTGAATTAACCTGAAGCAACCTCTTCGTGCTTTGAAGAAGAGCTACAGTGTTTTGAACTTTATCGCTTGGAAGAAGTCTTTGAAGAGCTAACACAACCATTATTATTACCTTTAATATAAATATTAAAGCGTAAATTATACTAACTTTTAAATTAAATTTCAATATTTAATTTTTTCTAAAAATTAAAATTTTAATTAACTATTTTAAAATTTTTTTAGCGCAGTTTGCAGGGGCATTTTGTGGTATTAAACGAATGATCTGTTTTGCTTTAGTAAAAGCATACATATTGCTTCCAAAAGCTAGTAATATACCAACTATCTTAAG
>DATIJO010000271.1:0-9940 GCA_035478555.1 Chlamydiales bacterium | reverse complement strand
AAGATCATGGAAAGAATATCATCGGTAACATTTGTGCCGATGATCTTGGATAGAGATTCTAAAGCTTGTCTAATATCAATGCAGAGAAATTCAGGAGACGCTCCGCTTTTTAGTCCAAGATCCACATTCTTACAAAATTGAATGGCTGAAAAAAGAGCTTCTTTATGCCTTGCTTGAGTTAAGACAATCTCTCCTTTTGAAGGGGGCCCCTTTTTCCAGATGAGGGAGTGGATCCTTGTTTTCAAATCCTCTAAGCCAGTTCTTTCTTTGGCTGATAGAAGGACAGGTTCTAATGATAGCTTTTCTTTAGGGGATTTAATATCCACCTTGTTCCAGATTACTAAGGATTTTTCTTTAGGCAAATGGGATAGCAGCTCATTTTCTTCAGATGAAATTTCTCTGGAGGCATCTAAGAGAAAAAGGATCAGATCTGCTTTTTCCATCGCAAGTTTGGACCTTCTTATTCCTTCCTTTTCGACAATTTCAGAAGTGTCGCGCAGTCCGGCTGTATCGATCAAACGGAAATGAAGACCTGCAAGATAGAGGTCTTCTTCAAGAAGATCGCGGGTTGTTCCTGCTATTTCTGTAACAATTGCCCTGTCCTTGCCAAGAAGCGCATTCATCAAAGAAGATTTTCCAACATTTGGAAGTCCCGCAAGACAAAGAGTGAGACCTTCTTTTAGGATCTTTCCTTCCTGAAAGGTGTGGTGGAGCTTTTCCATTTTCTGAGTAAGGGAATTTAGATCTAATAGGATCTCATCCATCGGCGCAAAGGCAAGATCTTCTTCAGGGAAATCGACCCAGGCTTCTAAGATAGCCGCAATGTCCGTTAACTTATTTTGAAAGGATGCAATCTCTTTAGAAAGCGCGCCTTCTAATTGCATCTCAGCAGCATTGAGTGCAAGTTCGTTTTGCGCGCCGATCAATTCCTGAATGGCCTCTGCTTGCGCAAGGTCGATTTTTCCATTGAGAAAGGCTCGTAAACTAAACTCTCCCGGCTGGGCCATCCTCGCGCCTGCAGACAGAACTCTTTCTAACACTTTTTTTGTGATGATACTTCCGCCGTGGCAAAAGATTTCTACGGAGTCTTCTCCTGTGTAGGACCTAGGCGTTCGCATGATTAAAAGAAGTACGGTGTCGATTACCTCGCCATTCTCGCTGAGTATTTTTCCATAATGAGCGGTGTGGCTTGTAAAAGAAGAAACATCAGATGAGAATATCCGATTAGTCACTTCGATCGTCTGGCTTCCGGAAATGCGGACAATGGAAATGGCGGCATCGCCAGGAGCTGTTGCAATAGCTGCAATGGTATCTTGCATAATAAATTTTTTGTTTAAGTCTGTGTATTATATCACAGTCTTAGATCTTCTGTAGAGCGTAAGATATTAAAGAGGCAAGATCGGAGCTTCCCTTTTTTTCCTCATGAGCCTTTTGGACCGCTTTGTGGGATTCTAGAGGATTATAGCCCAAATGGATAAGCGCATTGATGGCATCTACCATCATGCTTCCGGGCCCTGCAGGAAGAGGGGGGAGATCTTTTAAGATTTTTTTGAATTTATCCTTCATTTCAATGATCAGTCTTTCCGCAGTTTTCTTTCCTATCCCCGGCACTTTGGAAAGAAGGAGCACATTGGCATTGGCGATCGCTGTTTGAAAGGTAGAAAAATCTAAATGGCCAACTAAAGCAAGAGCAGTCTTTGGCCCAATCCCGGAAATAGTGATTAAAAGCTCAAACAAATCTCTATCTTGCTTCGTTACAAATCCATAAAGAGATTGGCTATCTTCTTTCACTTGAAAAGAGGTGTAAAGGAGGACATTGCCAGGATGTATTGCATGAAAGGAGCTAAGTGGTATCAAAATCTTATAAGCTACGCCATGAGTTTCAATGATCGCTGCGTCAATTCTCTTTTCAATTAACTTTCCTTGAATGTACTCGTACATAGCATTATTCCTTTTTGTGAAACTTTAGTTGATGTGCATGGCAAATTGCAAGCGCTAGCGCATCAGCTGCATCTTCCGGCTCAGGAAGTGTAGGAAGAGACAGAAGAAGCTGGATCATTTTTTGCACCTGCTCTTTACTAGCCGACCCATTTCCAACAACTGCTAGCTTTGCTTTTTTAGGAGCATATTCATAGATGGGAATATCGTTTTTCGCTGCAGCAAGGAGAGCCATTCCTCTTGCCATCCCTAATTTCATTGCGATAAGGACATTTTTTTTTACAAACTGGGTTTCAACTGCAATCGCTTGTGGTTTATGTTTATCTATAAGTTTCTGCAGAGCTTCGTAGATGATAAGGTAGCGTTTTTCTAATGGAAGAGAAGCGGGCGGGCGGATACAGCCAAAGTCCAGAGGCTGGATTTTTCCATTTTTTTCATGAATAATCCCATATCCGGTTATAATAGTTCCAGGATCTATCCCTAGGATAATTTTTTGATTTAATTCACTCATATGCTCAATATAGAACATATATGTTAGACGATTTTCCTAAAAAAATAATTGTTCGAATGCCCAACTGGATTGGCGATCTGGTGATGGCAACTCCTGTTTTGACCGATCTTAGAAATTATTTTCCGGATAGCGAGATCACCGCTATGTGCGTGCATCCTTTAAGCGATCTATTAAAGGAAGACCAAGACATCGATGAGCTTTATTCCTTTACCCGCTTGCCAAATGGATTTGCGAGAAGAAAGGAAAAGCGGAATATCATCGAAAAGTTAAGAGAGGGGAAATACGATCTCGGCATCCTTATGACAAACTCTTTTTCCTCTGCCTGGTGGTTCTGGCAGGGAAAGGTAAAGATGAGGCTTGGATATAGGGCCCATTTTAGAAGTCCGCTTCTCACTTGTGCAGTCCCTTGGCCGAAATTCAAAGAGCATCAGGTCCAACATGATAAAAGATTGTTAAAACCATTAGGGATTGAGATCTCTGATACCGAGCCAAGGCTTTACTTGAAGGAAGAAGAAGTCGAGAAGGCAATGGAGCTTCTCTATCAGCGGGGCTATAAGAGAGGACATACACTTTTAGGGATAAATCCCGGCGCTGCTTATGGGGAGGCAAAATGCTGGCCCATTGATCGCTACAGAGAAGTTGCAAAAAGAGTGTTAGACGAAGATGAATCCCTGTACGTTGTCTTTTTTGGTGATAGCGGAAGTTTTTCCACGATCAAAAATATGTGCCAGGGGTTAAGCCCAAGAGCGATCAATCTAGCCGGTTCCACCAATCTACGAGAGCTTACTTGCCTTCTATCGATCTGCACCCTTCTTCTTACGAATGATAGCGGCCCCATGCACATTGCTTCCGCTGTAGATACTCCAGTAATTGCGCTTTTTGGTTCAACTGATCCAGATCTTACAGGTCCCTATAAAAATGGGATTGTGATCAATAAGAAGGTGGAATGCGCTCCCTGTTTTAAAAGAAAATGTCCGATTGATTTTCGCTGTATGACAAGAATCTCTGTAGAAGAAGTAGTGAGTTATGTTCAAAAAGCTATTAAGGGTTATTCGCCCCAATCCGTTAGATGAGATCTTAAAGAAAGCAAAGAAACGGGGAAATACCCGTTTTCTTCTGGCTTGGAACCGAGGGCTTGGAGATATTGCGCTAGGGCTTTACGCCATTGTCCACCGTATAAAGACTAACATTCCCAACGCCCAAATCACTTTTTTGATCCGGGAAAATTTAAAGGAGGGCTTTTCTCTATTTGATGGCGTGAAATTCCATGTAGTGCCCTCTTTTAAAAGAGGTATGCCCTATAATATCTTGGCCGCGATGAAGGAGATTGGGCTTAAAGTGGATGACTATGATGTCCTGATCGAAAAACCGGACCCTACCTATTGGGTAAAGTGGCAAAGAGGAAAGCTCACCCCCAAATTAAAATGGAATAGCGCCTACGACTCTCTTTATAAGTCGTTAGGATTGGATGAAAAGTATACCTATATTGCCGTTCAGATCCAGGCGGAGACCAATTACGGTCTTTGGAGAAGCTGGCCTCTTTCTCATTGGGAATCTCTTTTTCTAAAGCTGCAAGAAAAAGAGAATGTCCGCTTCCTTCTCTTAGGCTTTGAGCAGAATCCCAAAATCAATCTCCCCAATGTGATCGACCTACGTGGAAAGACAACTCTTCTGCAAGTGATCTCTCTCGTCAAAAATCTCTGTTCCTATCTGATCGTTCCCGATTCGGGCATCCTTTCCATGCTCTATTATTTGGATGCTTCTTTTCCCTTAAAAATCATCTCTTTTTGGGGAGATCCAAGACACGGCGTCTTAAAACAAAAGGTCGCATCTCCCAATCCAATGTTGACCCATATTCCCTTGATCGGCAAAAAAAGAGATCTTTCAAGTGTTTCCGTGGATGAGGTTTACAAACTGATTGTATGATGCGCTACTTATTCGCTTTACTTCCGAAAAAGCAATCGATGCTCCCTTTTATTCAAGTGGCGCAAAGTCTGTTTGTTCCACTTAATGATGGGTATCTTTTAAATGAAGAGAATAGTTTACCTCACATAACCATCTGTGCTTTTGAATGTGATGATCCTTCAAAAATAGATAAACTTGTGAAGAATTGTAAAGTTGATAAATGTCCCATAAGAATTCTTGGGTTAATGCTAAAAAAAGGTAAAAAACCACCCTATCACTATTCGGTTGGCCTATCTATTGCAAGAGATGACCCTATTGTACAGCTCCATTATAAAATTCGATCTCTCCTCCTAGACAATCACATTATCCCAGTAAACCCATCTTTAGATTTATTTAATCCTCATCTCACTCTTGCTGGAATAGCTTGGAAACCATCCGCAAAGGTGATATTGGACTCAAAAATTGACGATTTGATTTCTATGCCAACAGATGAATTTCGTTTGACTCTTGGCAAAAGCGATGAAATGGGCCAGTATCTAGAAACTATTTACGAATTTTAATCTTATGAAAAAGATCATTCCTGCATTGCCATCCCCCCATACAATCGAAGATTCTCTTTTGGGAAGCGAGATCATTCGGCAAGGAAAAGTTGCAGCTGTTGTATTAGCGGGCGGACAGGGGACAAGGCTTGGGTTTTCCGGGCCTAAGGGGTGTTTTCCAATCGCATCCAAAAGTCTTTTCCAGATTTTTTCTGAAAAAGTTCCAAGAGATCTTCAGTTTGCAGTAATGTGTTCTACCCAAAATAGAAAAGAGACAGAGAACTTTTTTATTCAGCATGGATTTTTCGGCTTGAAAAAACAAAATGTTCTTTTTTTCAACCAATCTAATTTGCCTTTGGCAGATCTCAATGGAAAGTGGCTATTTGATGAAGATGGCAAGATGGTCTTAGCGCCAGATGGAAATGGCTCCTTCTACTCTTCTTTTTATGAAAACCTCTTCTCTTCCCTTCGTGGTATTGAGTACATTTCTATATTTCCTGTAGACAATCCCTTGGCAGAGCCTTTTTGTCCCTCTTTAATTGGATATCATGTTCGGACCAAAAATGAGGTGAGCGCAATTGCAGTGAAAGTAGAAAAACCCGAAAAAATGGGCATCTGGATCTTGGAAGAGGGAAAACCGGTTGTCTTAGAATATCTTCATTTTGATGGCCACATTGAAAATGTGTTTGCCAATGTAAATCTTTTTTGTATGGACATGGCTTTCATTCAAAAAGCAGCAAAGAAAAGTGAAACTCTTCCCTTCACCAAAGTAGAAAAGCAGTGGATGGGAAAAAAGATAATCAAATTGGAAAGATTTATTTTTGATGCATTTCCAATAGCGGAAAGAAGAGGATTTATTGCTCTTCCAAAAGAATCTTGCTATTCTCCTCTAAAAGGAAAACAGCATATCGAACTAGTTAAAAAGGCATTAGCCCAATGAAAGAAAAGAAGTGGAAGATTGGATACTTAGGCGGCGGCACTTGGGGTTTTTGCCTTGCGTCCTTGCTTGCATCTAATGGGCATGATGTCACGCTTTGGAACCGCACCCAAGACATGACCGAACAATTTAGGAAGGCAAGAAGCCATCCGAAACTCGGGGACTATCAAGCTCCTTCTCACATGCGCTATACCTCTGATCTTGA
The DNA here is from genome assembly GCA_035478555.1 of Chlamydiales bacterium. Lineage (GTDB taxonomy): Bacteria > Chlamydiota > Chlamydiia > Chlamydiales > SM23-39 > DATIJO01. Next base: position 3,905 of record DATIJO010000271.1, on the reverse strand, counting down.
GGAAGCGGTAAAAGATGCGGAAGTGATTGTAGAAAGTATCACTTCAGCCGGAATTCGCCCTCTTTTTGAAACGGTCCTGCGTATACGCTCTAAGCCTTGTCCGATTGTTCTTACCTCAAAAGGGATTGAGCAAAACACAGGTCTTCTTCTTCCGGAAGTGCTTTGCCAAGTGCTAGATCAAGATAAAAGTCCATTTGTTGGGGCTTTAAGCGGGCCTAGCCATGCAGAAGAGGTGATCAAAAAACTACCAACTTCAGTTGTCTGCTCTGCATATGATCCTGAGATCATGATGCTGATCTTGCAGCTATTTACCACGCCGCACTTCAGAGTCTATCCCAATAGCGATATCTTAGGAGTCTCTTTTGGCGGTGCAATGAAGAACATCATTGCGATCGCATGTGGGATTTCTGACGGCCTTGGCTTTGGCGATAATACAAAAGCTGCTCTTATGACTAGAGGGCTGCATGAGATCCGTAAATTATCGGTAGTAAAGGGAAGTAAAATAGAAACTCTCAATGGTCTTTCCGGAATGGGAGATCTCTGTGTGACCTGTCTTTCTTCTCACAGCCGAAACTTTCGTTTTGGAAAGCTGATCGCGGAAGGTTACAAGCCAAAAGATGCAAAAGCAAAGATCGGCATGGCAGTCGAAGGCGCCTATACAGCGCTTTCTGCTATGCAGCTTGCAAAAAAACATGGCGTCCCTGTTCCTATCACGGAAGCAGTCCACTCCATCCTGTATGAAGATCTCAATCCGAAAGATGCTGTAAAAGCACTTCTTCAAAGGGCCATCAAAGAAGAGCACTTATGACCGTCTCTCTTCAGGGAAAAAAAGTCATTACTGCAAAAGAGATGGCAAGGATCGAAACTCTTGCTGCTCCTTCCGAACAGAAAAAAGAAGAGTTCATGAACCTGGCAGGGCTAAATATTGCTAAAGCCATCATGCAATATGTCCAAAAGCAAGGTTTAAAAAAAAATATCAGTATTCTCATCGGAAAAGGCAATAAAGGCGGAGATGCGTTTACAGCTGCTAGGCATCTTCTTGCAGATGGTTACACAGTCAAAGCTTTTTCCCTCTATGATCTAGATGATGTTTCTCCTCTTTGCAAGCTCCAAGGAAAAAGATTTTTAGGGGCCGGAGGCGACATTCATTTTCCAGAAAACGTCCAAGATATCTCGTTTCAAGGATCTTCTCTTATAGTAGATGGACTTTTTGGCACAGGTTTTTCAGGGGCATTAGAAGGAAAGGAGCTACAGCTTGTAGAAAGAGCAAATACCTCTTCCCTTCCCATTTTCGCGATCGATATCCCTTCGGGCGTCAATGGTTCCACAGGAGAGGTAATCTCCTCCGCGATTAAGGCTACGATTACCTTTTATCTTGGACTTCCGAAGATTGGGTTCTTTCTTAACAAGGGCTACAACCACATCGGCAAACTTCATCCGATTGATTTTGGTCTGCATGATAGAGATATAGAAAAGGCTACAGCTCTTGCCTATCTTGTCAATGAAGAGGCGATCCCTTCTGCTCTTCCACCTATTGTCAGGACCCGCCACAAGTACCAGCGCGGATATGTAGTGGGGATTGCGGGATCGAAGGGAATGGGGGGAGCAGCAAAGCTATGTTCTCTTGCAGCTCTTCGAGCAGGCGCCGGCATGGTCAGGCTATTCTATTCGGAAGATGCGGAAGGAGAGATAGAAAATGCTCCTATGGAAATTATTAAGGAGCAGTGGAAACCGGAAAATTTCTCAAACATTTTAAAAGCGGAAGAAAAAGCAAGCAGCTTAATGATCGGACCAGGGCTAGGCAGAAATGAGGTAGTGGAAGATTTTTTCAAAGCACTACTTCCTAAACTGCAAAAACCGATAGTGATCGATGCGGACGGACTTTTTCATCTTGCAAAGCATACAAATTTGGCCCATCCTCCTCAGACCATACTCACTCCCCATCGTCAGGAAATGCTTCGTCTCTTAGGAGAACCTTCGTTTGCCCATGAATGGGAATTGATCGATTCTTGCAAATCATTCGCATTAAAACATCAGATCACTCTTGTTTTGAAAGGCGCTCCGACGTTTGTGTTTTATCCCCAAGAGGTCCCCTTTATCATTCCTAGAGGAGATCCGGGAATGGCAACCGCCGGCTCAGGAGATGTCCTCACCGGAATCCTTGCAGCAATGCTCGCCCAAGGCTTAGATACCTACCATTCAGCGCTTCTTGGGTGCTATCTTCATGATATCTCAGGCGAACTTGCTGCAAAAGACCTTACATCTTACGCCGTGATAGCGTCTGATCTGATCGAATATCTTCCAAAAGCATACAAAGCTCTCAGTAATTTTTAAGATACCAAGAGAGGAATTTATCAATTCCTTCTTCCAGAGTGGTTTTAGGTTGAAAACCTAAAAGTTTTTGCGCTTTGGAGATGTCCGCAAAAGTTTCCACTGCTTCGCCGGGTTGCATGGGAAGCATCTCTAAAATGGCTTTTTTCTTTAGACCAATTTCTAAAAGCTGGATCAGTGTTAGAAGAGGCATAGGGCGGTTTCCCCCTAAATTAATGATCTCATGGTTTTGTTTAAGATTAAGCGCTGCCATAGTTCCTGCAACTATATCATCAATATAGGTGAAGTCCCTTTTCATTTGGCCGTGATTGAAGACTTGAATTGGTTTTCCTTGCCGAATGCTGTTTGCAAAGTGAAAATAGGCCATATCCGGTCTTCCCCAAGGGCCATAAACGGTAAAGAAGCGAAGGCCAATGGTTGGAAGCCCAAAGAGATGATGATAGCTTGTTGCCATCAGCTCTCCTGATTTTTTCGTAGCCCCATAAAAATTGCCGGGAAGATCAGAAGGGTCGCTTTCGCTAAAAGGTATTTTTGTATTTTTTCCATAGACAGAAGAAGAAGAGGCATAGACAAGTCTTAGCCTCGGTATTTTTCGGCAGGCTTCTAGAACTGCATGAAAGCCTTTAAGATTTGCTTTTACATATTCTTCAGGATGAGTGAGGGAGTGTCTTACGCCAGCTTGAGCAGCAAGGTGCACTACATGAGTGATCTCTTCTTTTTTTAGAAGATGGAAAAGGAAATCCTCTTCGCAGATATCCCCCTCTATTATCGGTATCTTATTTTCTTGTAGTTTGGCTTCTCTTTTTCTTTTTAGCCTGGGATCATAATAGGCGTTGAAGTTATCATAACCAATAACGAGATCCCCTTGCTTTTTCAAGGCAAGGGCAAGGTGAAAACCTATGAATCCTGCTGCGCCTGTAATCAGAACTTTTTTCATCAAGCCAAGTGTAACTTTAAGCCTTCTTATTTGCATGATCTTTTTCTCCTGTACTAGCCCCTATTTGGGAAGAAATGTGTGCGGGGCGGAAGAGTTTGTATTAGACTCCTACTGCATACGGGAAGGAAAATTCCAGGAGGAGCTTTCACCTGATACTTTGCAAGAATGCCAAGATATCTATGAGGAAGGGGAGGTTACTTTAGTTGGCGAGGTGGAGATCTCTCATTTGCCTGTAAATGGCAAAACTAGACTCTATGATGTTCTGGCGAAAGCAAAAATTCCGGCAGATGCCAACCTCTACCATAGTTATGTTTTAAGAGATGATAAGCACATGCCCGTAGACTTCTATAAACTTATCAAATTAGGGGACATGTCCCATAACATAGTGATGCGTCCCAATGATAAGATCTACATAGCTGTTGGCTCTTCTGCTCAGGTGATGGTCATGGGAGAGGTCGTTTGCGAAAGGCTTGTGAATGTTCCCCACGGATATATATCTCTAAGAGAGGCCATCGCTCTTGCGGGAGGAATTCCGTTTACAGGCGATAGGTCCTATATACAGGTCATTAGAGGGAGTTTAGAGTGCCCAAAAGTCTACTCATTAAACTGGGACCATATCCTCTGCCTTCCTAATGAT
>DATIJO010000270.1:0-2274 GCA_035478555.1 Chlamydiales bacterium | reverse complement strand
ACCCTAAAAGCTGGTCGATGGAGAATTTTGGGAAACGCTCTTCTAATTCTTGGATCATCTCTAAACGCTTTTCCAAGTAAGCTTTAGCCAAATTTCTGGGATGGTTATAGTTTTCCTTAAAAATCAATTTGAGCCATTCATAGTCGACGGGAGGCTCATAGTCATCTATGTCTTTTTGAGATAAGATCTGCATCACGAGCGGGTCTTTAGGATCTTCAAACTGCAGCTCAACTGCGACATTTCTTTTAGCTGCTTTTGCTCTAAGGGCTGCCATGATAAGGCGAATCTCTCTCTCTTCTTGAAAAAACGCCCCTAAAAATCCTTTTTTCTGCACTCCTTCTTGAAAAAAATGAAAATAGAGATAGGAGAAAAAATGAAGGCGGTCTTTTAAAGATTCATATCGCTCAAGAAAATCAAAGACATAGGAAGGTAAAAAATCTGAAATAAGGAGCGCTTCTTCAATCTCTTTCTCTCCTAAACTTCCTCTTGGGTCCAAGGGCTCTTTCATCCAAAAGGCGCGAATATTCCGCAAATCGATGTAGGTGAGAAAAGTATGTATTAGTTTTTGATCTTTAACAGAAAGGTTTAATTGAAAAAGCTCCAGAAGCTGAGAGAAGGTAATATCAACAGGGCTACCTAGCTTTAAAGTGGGCAGTGAGTTGGTCAGAAAATAATAACGAGCCATGAACCTATCTCACTGTTAGGGTTTTAAAAGTTTTTAGAGATTTTTGAGCAGATTTTGAACGCCTGCAAAGGTTTCCTCTTCGAGGACAGTGTGAAAACACACGAACGAGAAGAGGCGTTCGAAAGCTGCCAAAAAGATCAAAAAGTGAAAAATTCGAATAGTGAGTTAGGTTCATTATTCCTTTACTTGAAAGAGCATTTCTCGAAATTCTTTTCTCACATAGCTTCCGATCAGCTCACGTAAAGCTTCCTCAGATATATCGATTGTAATACGGTTTTGATGGAGGACAACTTTTATTCCTCCCTTAAAATCCCCAACTATTACCCCCTTTTCTCTCATTCTTTCTACGATATGCTTTAAAAGGAGTTCATTGATCTGTTTAGGAGATACGCTCTTTCCCACAAGGGCGGTAAGATCGGAATCAATCCCTTCTTTTTCAATCCCTTGGATAACAGCGGTCATCAGTTTGGCGATCATGTCGGGCTGAGAGAGGCTCTTATGAATAGCCTCAGCTAATGCAGGATGAAATAATTCATTTTCTATCTTTTGGCGGAGGCTCTCCAATGCTTGTCTTGAAGCAAGGTTCATAGAGGACTCAAATACCCTTTTCCTCTGCTCTATCTCTTTTTCTCCATGCCCCAATATCCCTTTGGCCTTCTTTTCCGCATTTCGGATGATCTCTTCCGCTCTTAAATGGGCGTTTTCAATAATCTCCGTTGCTTCCTGTTGGACAGGTTCGATCGTTTCCGTCTTGATAATGTCGCAAATCTTTTGAATCTTGCTCTTTCCGGAATCAGTGCCTTTCATGAAAAAACCCCTGGGCGAATATTTTCTACCCATTAGTTTAACTTTCGCTCATTTAATTAGTAAAGCAAGAAAAAGGCAAAAGTCAGAAGGCTACGGAATCATGAAGAAGGTCCAGTGGACCTTCGAAATGCGGAGTAGGTAAGCGAAAAGCGAACCGGTAAGTGCCGAGACAGTAATTTCATTACTGCGATTTAAAGAGTTTTATTGCAAAATCGGGATTCTATGAAAAAAAAGATCCTTGTTTGCCTTTTGTCTTGTGGACTTATTCTTCCAAAGATGGCAGTGAGTGATGAGCCTCCTTGCGCGCCTATCGGTGAAGCTGCCTGTCAAGGAAGGGTCAGTGCTGCCTCTATGACATGGGCAATTGTTGGGATTGGATTATTGGTTGCGGTAGGGATAGTGATCGCAGTAACTATTGCAAATGATAAGTAATTTATGTCATAACAAAATTATGATACGTGGAAAATTTCTTAAAGCAGTATGCTTACTTCTTCTCCCGCTACAGCTTCTTATCGCACAGCCTCAACACGGTCTTGCTACAAGAAGAGGGGTTGCGGCAGCAAATAGCGCAAATGACGCCGGTGGCTTTTCCATGATGCTTTGGGGAGTAGGCCTTGCGCTAGGGATTGGACTACTTACAGGCTTTTTAAGACAGAGCACAGGAGGACATTCTGCACATGCTCACAACAACGTTAACAACTTTCCTTAAGAGAATTCTCTTTTTAGCTCTATTTTGCAGCTATCCCCTATTTGCGGATATTCCCTTTTATTTCTTTGTGCCT
>DATIJO010000269.1:0-15952 GCA_035478555.1 Chlamydiales bacterium | reverse complement strand
GTAAAAATAGACTAACATGTGGTGCCTATTAAAGTCAAAAGGCAAAAGTCTAAAGTCTAAAGTGCCGAGGCAGAAATTTCATTTCTGCGATTTCATGTAAAGTAGAAGCAATGAAATTGCTTCCACCACACTTTTGCCTTTAAAGAAATGATTTAATGGCGTCGTAGGTCTCTTTCTTTCTGCCTTTGAGACTTTCGACGAGGGTTTTGGCAGAGTGTGACATGGAGTCTTTTTGGGTCTCATCGTAGAGGAACTCTTCGACCTTGTCGGCTATTTCCGGAAGAGGGACCTCTTTGCCGGATTTGGCAGTAAGGACCATTTTTCGCAGTTCGGTCTGGGTGTTCATGTGCGGGCCGAAGAAGACAGGAGTTTGGTAGAAATTAGGCTCAAGAACGTTATGGCCGCCTACCTTTTCTTGAAAGCTTCCGCCGATGATGGCAAGTTCGCTTAGCTGATAGCAGATGGGTAGAAATCCCATGCTGTCTACAAGGATCACTCTTTCGGTTGAGGTCTTATGGTGGATCTTGCTAAGAGCGATGAATGGGATATTCTCATTTCTTAGGAGATTAGCAACGCTAAAAAACCTCTCTGGATGGCGAGGAGCGAGGAGGATTTTGAGATTGCTTTCGATCTGCCAGACTTTTTGCATCTGCTCAAGGAGCCACTTTTCTTCGGGTGCATGGGTAGATGCGATCGTGATGACACGGTCTCCTTCATAGATGCCCATTTTCTCTTTCCAAGCCTCTAACTCTTTTGATGGGAGAAGCGGCATGTTCTGATCGTACTTCAAATTGCCGGTCACTTGGATGCGAGATTGGTCAACGCCAATGGTCTGGAATCTTATTCGGTAGGCATTGTTCTGCAGGCAAAATAGGTCGATATAGGAGAAGAGCTTGTGAGTAAATTTTGGGAAAAAGCCGTACAATTTAGTGGATTTTTTGGAAATTTTTCCACTGACGAGTAGGATCTTTGCCCCTGCCTCTTTTGCATAGCGGAAAAGATGGAACCAAAAGTCAGTCTCTACTAGCACAAGTAAGTCTGGCTTGATCTGGTCTATAAGCTTTTTCATTGTCCATGAAAAATCAAGTGGAAGATAAAAAGCCTTATCCTCACCTACGATTTTTTTTGCTTCTTCATGTCCTGTTTCGGTAACAGTTGAAAGAATGAGAGTAAATTCAGGGTGTTTTTTTTGGATTTCTTGAACAAGTTGCGAGCAGGACTTTGTCTCCCCAAGTGAAACCGCATGGACCCAAAGGATCTTTTCGCCGTTTTTCTTGTGGATGTTTGGCATTTGTAGGCCTAGCCTGAAGGGCAGGCTATTTTTGTATTTGCTATGGACAAAGTACTCGTACAAAAACCTGGGCAAATGGGCAATGAACGCCAGCAATATCACAAGATTATAGGCTATAGAATATCTATCCATCACGGCTTGACTACAATATTTAAAAGTTTATCTGGTATGTAAATCACATTTGCGATTTCGCCCGCAAGATGTTTCGCAACAGTTGGATCATTTTTAGCAAGTTCAAGAATTTCTTCCCGGGATTTTCCCTTGGGGAGCTCTAGCCTGCCTCTCAATTTTCCATTCACTTGTACAACATAAATGGCTGTTTCATCAACAAGATATTGGGGTTCAATTTTCATTAGCGGTTCATAGCACAAACCTTTTTTTTCTCCTAACTGTTCCCACATTTCTTCTGCGATGTGTGGAGCAAAAGGATAGAGAGCCTGTACCGCCATTTTGAGGGCATGTTTTGGGTAGCTCGGTAGAGGAATAAAGTTGTTAATGAATTCCATCATGTGCGCAATAGCCGTATTGAACTGCATGGATTCAATATCTTTTGTCACTTGATAGAGAAGCCTATGGGAGAGCTTTAGGGCATCCACATTTGATTCCTCTACAACTTTAGAAGAAAAGACCATGTCGTAAAACCGGTTTAAGAATCTTCTGCAGCCTTGGACTGCATCGGTGTTCCAAATCTTTTCACGGTCAAAAGGTCCTATGAACATCTCATAGAGCCTTAAGGAATCCGCCCCAAACTCTTCGATCATTTCATCTGGCGAGACGCCGTTTAATTTGGATTTAGACATCTTTTCAATTTGCGAGATGAGCTTTTCATGCGTTCCTTTGAGATAGTACTCTCCCTCTCTTTCTTCCACGTCAGATGGGTCCACATAAGGACCGGACTTTTTTCTATAGGAGCGAGAAGTAACAAGTCCCTGGTTCCTTAAAGATTGGAAGGGCTCCAAAGTATGCACGATCCCTAGATCATAAAAGACCTTATGCCAGAACCTGGAGTAAAGAAGGTGAAGTGTGGCATGCTCAATTCCGCCAATATATAGGTCGACAGGCATCCAATACTTTTCTGATACCTCACTGAAAGCTGCCTTTTTATTATGCGGATCTAAAAACCGAAGGTAATACCAGCAGGAACCGGCCCACTGGGGCATTGTATTGGTCTCACGTCTAGCAGGTTTTTTGGTTTTTTTATCATAGATCTCAACCCACTCTTTTACTTTCGCAAGGGGGCTTTCGCCGGTAGGAGAAGGCTTGAAATCATCCAGTTCGGGAGGAAGAAGAGGAAGTTCATCTAAATCTAATGGCCGTTTACTACCATCTTCAAAATGGAGGATGGGAATTGGTTCTCCCCAGTATCTCTGACGAGAAAATAGCCAGTCTCGCAGTTTGTAGCTTACGAAGCGCTCGCCTTTTTTATTTTCAACAAGCCAAAGAAGCATTTTCTCTTTGGCATCTTGCATCGAAAGACCATTCAAAGAGAAATTGCCAAAAGAGCTATTGATCACTTTGCCATCTTGGGTCCAGCATTTTTTTCCATGGACGATCTCTTCTCTATATTCACTGGTAATAGGATCATAGACGGGTACAATAGGAAGATGGTATTTTTGGGCAAAGGCAAAGTCTCTCTCATCATTGGATGGAACGCCCATTACAGCGCCGCTTCCATATTCTGCAAGAACGTAGTCCGCGATCCAAATGGGAATTGGTTTATTAGTGATTGGATGGAGTACATAGGCGCCTGTCCAGACACCTGTTTTTTCTTTTACTGCTTCCGTACGTTCAAAATCGCTTTTCGCAAGGCATTCCTGTTGGTATAGGGCTACTGCTTTTTTTTGCTCGGGAGTTGTTAAATAGGCAACAAAGGGGTGTTCAGGAGCTAATACCAGATAGGTAGCGCCAAAAAGAGTATCGTGGCGTGTGGTAAAAACGGTAATTTGTTCAGAGGAAGTTTGCACAGAGAAATGCACCTTGGCCCCTTCGCTTCGTCCAATCCAGTTGATCTGCAGTCTTTTGATATGTTCAGGCCAATCCAAAGTGTCTAAATCTTTGAGAAGCCTTTCTGCGTAAGCAGTGATCTTCAAAACCCACTGTCTTAATGGCCTTCTTTCAACAGGATATCCGCCCTCTTTAGATTTACCCTCTTCTACTTCTTCATTCGCAAGAACTGTCCCTAAAGCGGGGCAATAGTTCACAGGGATCTCAGCTTCGAAAGCTAGGCCAAGATCATAAAGTTTAGTAAAAATCCACTGGGTCCATTTATAAAAAGAGGGATCCGAGGTTGCGATCTCGCGGTCCCAATCATAACTAAGACCTAGCGCTTGCAGCTGTCTTCGATAGGTATTAATGTTTGCTTCAGTAGTAATGCGAGGGTGAGTGCCTGTACGAATGGCATACTGTTCAGCTGGAAGGCCAAAGCTATCCCAGCCCATAGGATGAAGGACATTATATCCTTTCTGGCGCATGTACCTGGCGATAATATCGCTTCCTGTGTAACCCGTGACATGGCCTACATGAAGTCCTGCTCCGGATGGATAGGGAAACATGTCCAATACATAGTATTTGGGCTTACCGGAATCTACATCGCAGCGGAAAGTTTTTTCCTCTTTCCAGGTTTTTTGCCATTTCTTTTCTATGCGTTTATGGTCGTACATAAATTTTACCCGTTCCGATTAGAACATAGGATTGTTAATATTGTATTAAAGTGATTCTTTTTCAACCCAGCGTCCGTGGGCTTTGATGAGCTGGATTAATTTTTCATCGGCCTGAGAAAAATCGATATCCTTCTCCACACAAGTTTTGCCAACATAGAGATCGACCTTTTCCGATTTTGAGCCTACATAGCCAAAGTCGGCATCCGCCATTTCACCCGGGCCATTCACAATGCAGCCCATAATAGCGATTTTCACTCCAGGGAGATGAGATGTTTTTTCCCTGATCCTTCTGGAGACCTGCTGTAGATCAAAGAGGGTCCTTCCGCATCCTGGGCAAGAGATAAAATCAGTTTTAATGGTGCGCATCCTACATCCTTGCAGGATGTTAAAACTTAAAGAATAAAGCTTATTGAGATCAGACTTAGCTTGTACCAAGACTCCTTCTCCTAACCCGTCGCTGAGAAGACTTCCCATCTCGCCGCTTGCTTGAATAATGAGATCGTGCATATCGCAGGTGTAGGAAAATGCAAGGATCACTGGAGAGTTTAGTTTGTTCTCCCTTGCCCACTCAATAAATTTTCGGCTGACATGAAGACGAGATCCGGTGGGGTTCAGAAGTATCAAGTCAGGAGAGGTCTTTAAAAGAATGTCCCATCCTTCTTCGGAAGTGACTTTTACTGCAAACGGATGTGTTGGGGTTGAAAATTGAAGCTCCTTTAAAGAAACCACCTTTGAGAGGACATTGATACCCAATTTTACGAGAGTATCTACAGCTTTTTTCCCTGCATCTGTTTTAGGAAGAGAATCAAGATAGATTCCATCAATAGTAGAATGGGTCTTAATAGGTTTTCCAAACTGGATCTTACATCCAATTTTGGCAAAGAAATCATTTTCCAAGAGGTCCTGAGAAGAGACCTGGAGAAATACGCTTCCATCACGGTGGAGAGGCATTTTTGGCGTAAAAGTTACCTGCCTTCTCTCTAGTTTTTGAAAGTCACGGTGTTTTTCAACAAATGGCTCTATGCCCTTCCCTAAATAGCTATTTTGAAAACGGACAAGTCTTTGGCAAGGATCTATCTCTTCCCAAGGATCTTCCGTTAAAGAAACACGGATAGTGTCTCCGAGGCCATCTAAAAGAAGAGAGCCAATTCCGATCGAGGATTTTACTCTTCCGTCTTCTCCCTCCCCTGCTTCTGTCACACCTAAATGCAGAGGATAGTCCCAGCCCTCTTTCATCATCTCATGGACCAATAGTCTATAGGCTTGAATCATGATCAAAGGATTGGATGCTTTCATGGAAAAAATAATGTCATGGTAGTCCAGCTTTCTGCATACACGAGTAAATTCAAAGGCAGACTCTACCATTCCCATGGGAGTGTCCCCATAACGGTTCATGATCCTATCGGAAAGAGATCCATGGTTGGTCCCGATGCGCATCGCTTTTTTCAGCTTTTTGCATTTCAGGACAAGAGGGGTAAAAGCCTCTTCTATCTTTTGGAGTTCTAACTGGTAAGAAGCATCATCGTATTCAATGACTTTAAAGCTCGCCCTTTTATCTACAAAGTTACCAGGATTGATACGTACTTTATCAGCGAACTCTGCTACCAGCATTGCAGCCGGAGGATAAAAGTGGATGTCCGCTACTAGAGGGATCGTATAGCCTCTTTGAACAAGTCCGTTCTTGATGGCTTCGCAGCTTTCAGCTTCTTTCTTTCCTTGGACTGTAACACGGGCGATCTCGCATCCTCGATCGGCAAGGCGCATGATTTGATCGATGGTTGCGTCAACGTCTCTTGTATTCGAGGTAGTCATCGACTGAAGACGTATTGGATGGCCACCACCAACGCCAACATTGCCTACAAAAACAGTCCTCGTCTTGAAACGAGTGGAACGATAGTTGGAAGGGCAATAATTCATCGTGCTGGACGGGGTTAAACGGGGAAATCATAGAAGATATTGGGTTTTAGGACAAGAGGGGTATTCGGCAACGGATTCTAACTTTTTTTGATTCAATATAGATATTAGTCATTCCCCAGGGGAATTGGACGGTTAAAATTTTACTTACTTCCCATTCTTTTGGAAAGAGTTCGGCAAAGGAGAAGCTGACACTTGCAGTTTTTGAACCTATAGGTATTTTGCTTGAAAGAAGCTGAATCTCATACTCAGAGAGACAGGTCCCATAAATATAAATAAAAGAAGCACTTAGATCCGTGTTTAAGAAATCCCTCCTCATGAAAGAGATTCCCTTTTTTCGGAATATTTTTTGTAATAGGTAGGAGCCGAAATAAAATCCACGATGCAGTTCAATTCCTGTTACTTTGCAATTTGCAAGCCTATTGATCCAAAAACAGCCCTTCCCTCTTCCTGAACCTAGCTCTACATAATGATCTTCAGGATGTATCTCGTTTGCGATCTCTTGGTAGACTTTTAATGGAGTCTCTCCATAGACACCTAAATGAGCTTTCCTGCAGGCCCTATAGGGATTTTGGAAGAAACCCCAGATTGAGTAAGCTGCAGCTAAAAGAGGATCAAAGCGAAAGAAAGAGATCTGGTCCTTAAATAGAAATGACTTGGTCCTAAAAAAGAGACTTCTACCAGTTGACATAGTAGCCAGGTTCTACCGCATAGAAATTGGAAAGCCCCTTTTTTTTCATGGCAAGATGGAGATCAAATGGCGGCTGCAGCAGCGGTTCTTCTGAAAGATGAAATGTCTTCCAATGAGTAGCTAAGCTTAATTTAGAGCCAACCTCTTCATGAATGATCACAGCCTCTTCGGGAGATACATGAACATGTTTCATAAACTCTCTGGGACTATAAGCACCGATTGGGATAAGGCTAAGATCGATCGAGGGAAACTTCTTTCCAATCTCTTTAAAATCATATTCATTATAGCCGGTATCTCCAACGAAGTAGAATGTTTTTGTAGGGCTTCCTGTGATCTTAACAACGTATCCGTTCCATCCTGTTTTGTTTAAATCACGAAGGGTCCTTCCTGAAAAATGCTGGGTAGGCACTCCTGAGATCTCTATTTTCCTTCCGTCATTTTGCAATTCTAAGGACTCATGCCATCCGATTTCGTAGACATTTTTTATCTTCCTTTTTTCAAACCAGCTCTTCAATCCTTTTGGAACAATCCATAGTATTCCGGGATGGTCCCTATTAAGCTTCATAACCGTGGCCCTATCCAGGTGGTCATAGTGGTTATGGCTGATCAGGACGATATTAATCTTTGGAAGAGTATCGAGGGAGAAAGCAGGCGCCTGTTTCCTTTTCGGCCCAATAAACTTTAGCGGGGAGCATCTTTTGCTCCAAATTGGATCAGTAAGGATTGAAATTCCATCAAATTGCAATAGATAGGTAGAGTGGCCAATCCAAACTGCAGACGCTTGGTTTGGATTAAAAGAGCCAGCAGGAAGAGGATACTGAAAATCAGTGGGAAGCATTACATGCCTATCAGCACGATAATAGCCCATCATCCAAAGCAAAAAATTCCACAAACTTCTTTTCACGTTTTGAATATAAGTATTAGAAAATTTCATTTCAACCTCTTATTTATACTTAATTAAACTAACATTTTTTTATTTCAATTAAAAAATAGGTTTGTTATGTGGGAATAATATTTCGAAACAATAAGAGAGAGGAAGTTAGAGCGTAAAACACCTTCCAAAATAGTCTGTACGACCATTTTAAGTGCTTTTGTGGTATGCTCGCAAAAACATCTTAAGTAATTTCTAAAAGTTAAACCTTTAAATCTTATGGAAAACGAAAAGGTACAATCGCAATCACTCACTGCCTTTCCCGAAGGAAGTGTAAGAGAATTATGGACGATCTCTCTTCCATTGATGATCTCAACACTTGCTTCCCTTATGATGATCTTTGTGGACAGGCTTTTTTTGGCAAGGTACTCCCTCGATGCCTTAAACGCCTCTGTAAACGCCGGTACTTGGGCATGGGCCTATTTAGGCGGAGTAGGGATGCTTACTGCCATGTCTGAAATTTTTGTTTCCCAGTTCAATGGGGCTAAAATGCACAGCCGTATTGGCGTTCCCGTTTGGCAAATGATCTGGGTTGCCATCTTTTCGTCTTTATTTTTCATCCCAATGGCGATTTGGATGGGACCTCTCCTCTATTCGGGGACTCCTTATGAGGCCACCCAAGTGGACTATTTCCGCATCTTGATGCTCTTTGGCCCCTGCTATGCCTTAATGACTGCATTATCGGGATTTTTTATTGGCAGAGGACGCACTAAAATTTTGATCCTACTTGCTGTCATAGCCAATATTATTAATGTGGTCTTTGATTGGATCCTGATATTCGGTATCAAGGGCATCATCCCAGAAATGGGAGTCAAAGGGGCGGCCTTTGCCACCTGCGTTGGCTACATCTTTGAGGCCTCTGTATTAATGTATCTTTTTTTAAAGAAGAACAACCGAGACGAGTTCGGCACTTCTCAGTGGCGCTTTGAATCGAAGACATTCTCCCGTTGTTTCAAAGTGGGCTTTCCTCAAGCTGTTTTTTACACTCTTGAAATCATAGGGTTTGCTGTCTTCTATCAGATGATGACATCCCTCAGCCCTCTTCATATTACTATCTCTAGCATCTGCCAGAGCATACTTATTCTTCTTTCCTTCTTTTTGGACGGGCTTAGCAGAGGGGTAGCAGCAGTTGCCGGCAACTTTATCGGCGCAAAACGCTTGGATATGCTGAAACACGTCTTAAAATCAGGACTCATCCTGCAAATTTTCTTCTCGCTCTTTATTTCGCTATTTTTCCTTTTTGATCCCAAAGCCTCCATCTCCTTGCTGTTCCCGGGACACTTTGAAACTCATGCTGAAATCTGGACAAGAGAGCTTGGCATGCCGCTTTTTGATGTCTTAAGGACCTGCCTCATCTGCGCCTTTTTATACATCTCCCTAGAAGGAGTACGCTGGGTACTTGCAGGTATTCTTACCGCTGCAGGAGATACTCTATTCCTGCTCTTTGCAGGGGCCCTTAGCGTTTGGGTCTTCCTACTTCTTCCTGTCTATCTGATTGTAGTGCGCCACGCCTTTACCGTAGACTATGCTTGGCTTTTGACAGTATTCTATAGCGCCCTTTCCTGCGCAATCTACTGGGTGCGCTTCAAGAAGGGCAAATGGCGTGAAATTGATTTAATGAAATAACTGAATTAGCCTACGCGGCGGAATTGGTAGAGATAGGCGCTTTTCGCGTGCCTTGCAGCTTCCGCATCGGTTATGCGTCTACCTACTGAATCATTCAACTCATACCAATGACCATCCTTCTTAAAATAGGCTATATAATGGCCTGTTTTGGCACTTGTCGAAGTATGCCTGATCATGGCAGATAGTTCATATCTTTGATTTGCAGGGTGCTCTCTAGGTTCAAGAGAGAAAGAAAAATGCTTTCCAGGAATAGTAACAGGCGTAAGAGGCATATCGATGAGAATATTCTTCTTTTTGGTCCTTGCATCTGAGAATTCATATCTACTCGCTGTGACAAACAAATAAGCAGGGGGAGCACTATAACGAGCTTCTGCTGAATGTTGTTGGAAGTTTCGATCTCCTCGTTCGGTTTTATAGGCCTTTGTAACTGCCTGATCATGCGCGAAATAACTTAAAATGAGTTCCGCCCCATCCTGTTCAGGCCAACCACCGCCAGGCTTTGCTGAATCAAGGTCATCAGGCAAGGTAAGAAGGATTTCATTAGATCCTTCATCTATTCCAGGCTGAACGGCAATACCTTCTCTTTTTGAAAGATCAACTCTGGTCATCATCCCAAAATCAGTAGAGCCTTGAATGGGAGGCGTGTCCCCTGCTCCCCATCTAAAATGGCGAACAATTTTCTTTTTGGTCACTAAAGCAGAACGGACAAAAGTAGGATTTCGGCCAAATGTTGTTTGTAAAAAACTGGTAATACGGCTAAACCCTTCATGAGCATCTTCCATACCCGATGCACTTACACGACTAAGGCTTACACGATTAAACAGTTCCCTAAATTCTTGCCTAGCTCCAGAACTAGGGACAGAACAAGTTGCTCTTTTTTTGAGACGCTGCTCTTCCATAGCAATCAAGACCGCTTTCGTATTGGCTAGTTCTTTTGGAGATTGATCTCCTACGAGCCAATTAAATAGATCATCGTTACAGAATATGTATTGTAGCATGGAATTGATCCAGCAGTTATTGGCGCCGCCGCTTGTAATTCCGATAAAAGGCTGTACTGTTGTAAAGTGAGGTGTAGGCGCAGGTCTAGGCGCAGGAGACTTCGATTTCTTATCTACCGCAGCCGCTTTTTCCTGAAATAAGGCAAAGAGTGGATCATCTTCAATGTTCTTTATTCTCCTGATATCTGCAACCATATCAGCACTCATCGCTTTAGCATCCTGAGGAGATATATCATCCATGAGAAGGCGATTTAATGAGTGGATGGCCCTAGCCAGTGGAGGCATCTTTGCTTTAGCCTGCACTGCAATCAAATTCTCCCAAAATGTCTGAAGAAGTTCAGGAGGCGATCGGTCCAGATTTGATCTATTTTTTAAATAGCCTCCGCATATACCGAGATAGCATTTTTTTGCTTTTTCAGCTGTAAGATCCTTGTCTTGCAAAAGCTTGGCCATAAAGTCGATTGGCCCCGGTTTTTTGGGTGGAAACATATGGTCGATTGACCCCGGTTTTTTGGGTGGAAATATCCGTGCATAGACTGAACCTGCAGCCCATGTAATCATTGAGACAGCCCAAGAAGTATATCT
The DNA here is from genome assembly GCA_035478555.1 of Chlamydiales bacterium. Classification (GTDB taxonomy): domain Bacteria; phylum Chlamydiota; class Chlamydiia; order Chlamydiales; family SM23-39; genus DATIJO01. The sequence goes on along the minus strand of DATIJO010000269.1, from coordinate 5,256 downwards.
TTGGCATCTACTAGGCGGCACTTTGGTATGCTTACTAGCAGTTGCAGTCGCCCTAGCAGATGCAGAGCTTTTGCTTTCTAAGGCAGGGGTTCTAGATCTGGTAACTGATGCAGCCATAATAATGTATTATTTTTTAAATAAAATTATAACATAAACCCTATTAACAAACAATAGGTTAATTATTATGTTAAAAAATTATTTTAATTATGCTAAATAACTAGAATTGAGGGTATAGCATCGGTAATGGAAGGGTCTCCAAAGAACTGCATCGGCCCGGGATAGAGGTAATGGTCTTCCAGTTGCCAGTTTTTCCTCATCTTCAAAAAGAGCTGGAAGGGCCTATCCTCAAGATCTACTAAGTACTTCTTTATCACAGGCTTATCTTTTCCCTGCCTCTTTTCAAAGGTAAACATGAGGGAGATTGGGGTGCCTTGAGGCTGCCAGTTTTCTATCCTCTCCTTCAGGTTCTTGATGCAGGCGGTGTATCCGCTGGCCCCCTCTCTGATAAGGAGGGCTGCGGTACATCCCAAGGCGTAGCAATAGTTAGCATCAAAGTTGGAGGGCATGCCGCACCTGCCTTCATACCCGAAAAAATGGGTGATGCAGCTGAACTTTCCCTTATAGGTCTCTTTTCTGCCCTTTAGTTCTTTGGCAACAAGGCTGCTCAGTAGCTTTTCTGTCTCAATGAGGGAGACTTGCACATTTCCATGTGGGTCTCTGTCTAAGAGAAGCTGCTCTTGTATCTCTTTAGGTAGAAACTGAAAGACCTCACGGCTTTCTTTGGTTAAAGAATCAGCTGCAAGATTCACATTTAGCTCTTTGATCAAAGCCTTGATCTCCGGGATAAATTCGATCAATCCTTCCGGGATTAAGATGACCCCATAATCTTTTTTCTCATTGGACCTTTGCACAATGAGATCTGCGATTTCAGAGACGATTTTTTTCAAAGACTTCTTTTCTTTGGCCACCTCTTCGGAAATCAAAGCAAGATTGGGACGAGTAGCTAGCGCGCACTCTAAAGTAATATGGGAGGCAGATCTTCCCATCAGACGGATGAAATGATAATATTTTTTCGCGGAAAGAGCATCCCTTGCGATATTTCCAATAAGCTCCGAATAGATCTTACAAGCAGTATCAAAACCAAAAGATATTTCAATATGATCGTTTCGAAGATCACCATCGATGGTTTTAGGCACTCCAATCACAGAGGTCTTATTTTTTTCCGAGGCAAAGTATTCCGCAAGAAGAGCTGCGTTGGTATTGGAATCATCCCCTCCAATGATCACAAGACCGTGCAGCTTTAAGCTCTCACAAACAGCAAGGGCTTTTTTCATCTGCTCAGGAGTTTCGATCTTTGTCCTTCCTGAACCGATCAGATCAAAACCGCCCTGATTGCGATATTGCTCTAGATCCTGAAGTTTGATCTCTTTGTGCTTTCCTTCGATAATGCCGCTAGGACCACCTAGAAAACCCCATAGCTTGCTTTCCGGAAGAAGCTCTTTTAATGCATCAAATAGACCAGCGATCACATTATGGCCGCCTGCTGCTTGACCACCGGAAAAAACCACTCCCACTCGAAAGGGTTCTACTATTTTGGCATGTTTGGATGCTTCAAAGGCTACAGGAGATTTTCCCCAAGTATGAGGGAAAAGAGCTTTGAGCGAGTCTGCAGAGCTAGGAGGAGTAAAAGGGATCTTAACTAAAGAAGCGGTAGCAAGCGATCTAAGAACAGCAGGAAGTAGCGGCTTATATTCTAATCGCTTTTGCTGAAGTCTACTCATCTCTTTCATAAGTATTAATCCGCTAGTCAAAAATGAGACAAATTGCTTGCTGCTGCTTCGCCATATCGATCTTCGCTCGGAGTCCTTCTTATTCAAGAATGTCCTCCTCGCTTATAACGCGAGCCAAGGGCTCGCTTCGATCTGGCTTTGCCTCGCTAGCGCACTTAGTCTCATTTTTGACTAGCGGGTTAATATCCAATTTTACATCAATTTGAAAGTTTAATACAATCTCTCCCGTGAATGAATATGCTATAGGAATTATTCCTGCTAGGTTCAAAAGTTCTAGATTCCCTGGAAAGCTCCTTGCTTCCCTAGGCGGAAAGCCTGTCCTCGAACATACTCTCTTAAAAGCACTCTCCTCCAAATCATTAAAAGAGGTGTTTGTAGCTACTGACGATGCCAAGATCTTTGATTTTGTGAGGTCGGTTGGCGGAAAAGCATTAATGACCTCATTAGACATAAAAACCGGAACTGACCGGGTCATCGAAGCGTTTGAAAAATATCCCGAATTGCAAAAAGCATCTTATGTAATCAATATCCAAGGAGACCATCCTTTTATCTCCCCTGATACCATCACCCAAGTAGTGCAAAAATTAAAAGATGACAAAGATGCTCAAGTGGCTACCGCTGCGATTCCCCTCAGAGATTTAGAGAAGGCCAAATCCCCTCATGTTGTTAAATGTGTCATGGACGTTCATGGAAATGCCCTCTATTTCAGTAGAGCGATGATCCCCTATGGCAAGAACCCGAATATTCATCAACATATCGGGATCTATGGGTTCCCAAGACAATTCTTAGATGTGATAAAAAAACTTCCCTATACCGATTTAGATCAAACGGAAGATTTAGAACAGCTGCGCTTTTTAGCGCATGGATATAAAATTAAAGTGGCCATTGTGGAAGATACAGCGCAGGGTGTGGACACTCCTGAAGACCTCAAAGCATGTGAGACGATATTATGCCAATTAAATACATCTTTGTAACAGGAGGCGTGCTCTCCTCTTTAGGAAAAGGGATCACTGCCGCATCGATCGGAAGTATTTTAGAAGACCGCGGCCTGAAGATCGCCCTTCTGAAATTGGACCCCTATTTAAATGTGGACCCGGGAACGATGAACCCGTTTCAGCACGGAGAAGTCTATGTTACTGATGATGGGGCAGAGACCGATCTTGACCTTGGCCACTACTACCGCTTTACCAAATCCCCTCTTTCCAAAGCTTCTAACGCAACCTCCGGTCAGATCTACGACACCGTTATCAAAGCGGAGAGAAAAGGAGATTTCTTAGGCCAGACTGTACAAGTCATCCCACATGTGACTGACGAGATCAAAAAACGTATCTTAGCTTGCGCCAACCAAGAAAAAGGCATTCAAGTTGTATTTGTAGAGATCGGCGGGACTGTTGGAGATATAGAAGCTCTACCCATTTTCGAGGCCATTCGACAATTTCGCTACGAGCGTCCTCACGACTGTTTGAACATTCATTTGACCTATGTTCCATTTATCAAGTCTGCAGGCGAAGTAAAGACAAAACCTTCTCAGCACTCGGTACAAGCTCTCCGTGAGATCGGGATCATTCCCGATTTCATCCTTTGCAGGTGTGAGCAGCCTCTAGACCCGGCGATTAAAGATAAGATCTCTCTTTTTTGCCATGTGCCAAAAGAGGCTGTGATTGATGAGCCCGATGTGACTAGCAGCATCTATGAAGTTCCCCTCTATTTAAAACGTCAAAAGATCGATGATAAAATCCTCTCCCGTCTAGATCTTGCAGCACCCCAAGGCGAACTTGAAGAGTGGAAAAAAATCATCCATATCCTCTCTCATCCCAAGAAAAAAGTCGTGATCGGAGTCGTAGGAAAATACATTGACCACCAAGACGCCTACAAATCGGTCTTTGAATCCCTTGTACACGGCGCCATTGCACACGAATCAGACCTTGAAATACTAAAGTTTGAAGCAAGTAAAGTGCAAGGCCCCCACGATGATATCGAACCAATGATCCGAGGCTGCGATGGATACCTTGTCCCCGGTGGTTTTGGAGAACGTGGCTGGCTTGGCAAACTCCTCACCGCAAAATATTGCCGTGAAAAAAAGATCCCCTATTTTGGCCTATGCCTAGGGATGCAGATCCTAGTCGTTGAATTTGCAAGAAATGTGGTCCATCTGATCAATGCCCACTCTACTGAAGTAGACCCCACTACACCCAATCCTGTGATCTCCATGCTCTCCGAACAAAAAGGATTAAAAGACCTTGGCGGCACCATGCGCCTAGGTGCTTATCCCTGCAAAATTCTACCCGGCACAAAGGCCCACTCAGCCTACCAAAAGGACCTCGTGAAAGAGCGCCACCGCCACCGCTATGAATTTAATAACCTCTACAAAAGGGCCTGCGAAGAAAAAGGCCTCGTAATTTCAGGCGTTTGGGAAGAAGGTAATTTAGCAGAGATCGTAGAAGTGAAAGACCATCCCTGGATGCTAGGCACCCAGTTTCATCCTGAATTTAAATCCCGACCCTTTGCGCCCCACCCTCTCTTTGCTGCCTTTATCAAAGCAGCAATAGATAGAAGAGATAAGATGCATGGATAAAGATAAAGTTGTTGGTCTAGATTTCGGAGAGAAAAGAATTGGAATCGCACTCTCTGATGACAAGCAAAATATGGCCCTTCCATTCAAAACCATCGAAACAGAATCTAAGCCTAGGCTCACAGCTGAAAAGCTTAAAAAGGCACTCGCTAGTTATAAATTAAAAAAGCTTGTGATCGGCCTTCCTCTTCATCTTGATGGTAAAGAGAGCCCTATGTCTATCAAAGTACGAGACTTTGCGAAAATCCTAGAAGAGGTCTTTCATCTACCTGTGGATTTTATGGATGAAAGGCTTACCTCATCTTACATAGAAAAAGAGATGAAGGGGATGGATGCAAGCCGTAAGACCAGAGCTAAAAACGTAGACCAGCTCTCAGCTACTCTACTGCTACAGACCTATCTGGACAGGCAAAATAATCTACGAATCTAATTAAAATATAACTTCTTCATTATAAGTATCTTATAATAGCTTTATTGTAAGTTATTTATAAGTCATTGATTTTTAGTTTATTATTGCTATTAATATTTATTGTAATTAAACACAAAATTTGATATAATTAAATTATAAATATTAACAAAGGTTTAATTTATGTTAGAAACAGTAAATAATAAGATAATTAATAAGCTAATAGACTCTGGTTTTTCAGTACACCAATTCAGAGCTTTTGTGACGAGACAAGGTCTCTTAACTTCGACAGATATACGGATAATGAACTGTTTAAAAGATAGTTTGTGGTTAGGAATTGGCGATAGACTAACTGTAATTTTTTCTTCTGACACAAACAAAATTGCTCGAATCGTTAAAAAACATATTAATGAAGCTCAACAAGCTGGATTAAAAGACCTCCAAGAAAGGTTTCAATATAAAACGAAAGGATGGAATGAATATCTCCT
>DATIJO010000268.1:0-2283 GCA_035478555.1 Chlamydiales bacterium | reverse complement strand
AATACCCGCTCTTGTCAGAGACAAAATAGAGGACGCCATCAGGACTAAACTGCGGTTGAAAAATGGATTCACTCTTACCACCCGCAATCACTATTCCTTCTTGAAGATCCCCATCCCTCGTCACATCATGCACGACTAATTCGCATCCGTCCCAGGGCATATTGGGATGGTTCCATCGAAGGTAGGCCAATTGATAGCCATTCGGAGAAAGCGTAGGGTTAGAATAAAAATCAGCCCCCTCCGCGATCACTTCCGTTTTTTTGGTATCGGGATTTATTTTTACGAGTGAGTTGATGACATCGTTACCTTTGTGCTCTTCGATTATTGAATAAAGAAGACCTCTCTTTTCGTCGAAGATCATGTCGGCATAACGAACTCCGTTATCGGGAGTGATCGGTTCAGGCTTGCCTTCTTTTAGCCAGTACAACCTTTGATCCTTGTAGTTACAAAAAAAGAGCTCATCTCCATGCACTAGATAGGCACCGCCCCCATACTCATGGACTTTTGATCTGGCATCAAACTCTTTTCCAAAAGCATCATCTGTCTTGCCGTCCTTGTATTGAACGATCACGCTCCTGCCTTTTTCGGAGGGTCTTCCTTCTATCCAATAAACTATTTCTTGATAGGCTTTTGGAGCGCTTAAACTCACGCCTCCCGCAGCAACATTTTCCACTGATATAGGTGATGGCCAGTTGCCATAGGATTCAATCATATGTCTTTCCAATTTTTGCTAGAAAATATAGAATAGGCTACATTAAATTCCAATGTCTCTAAAAATTTCTATAGGACAGTAGGTCAGCATGAACATCCTTATAGCAGTCCTAATGTATGCCCTCTGGTCCAGTGTGTTTTCTATTGGTAAATGGACTCTTGAATTTGCTCCCCCTCTCTTTCTAACCGCCTCCCGCATGCTGATCGCAGGGGTGCTCATTTTTCTTTTCTTGCTGATCTTTAAAAGAAATTCTTTAAAAATCACAGGAAAACAGCTGCTTTCATTTGCCATCCTTGGCCTATTCAGCACTTATTTGACCAATGCTTTTGAATTCTGGGGCCTGCAGCACCTCTCCGCTGCTAAAACTTGTTTTATCTATAGCCTCTCCCCTTTCTTTGCTGCCTTCTTCTCCTATCTACACTTTGGCGAAAGGATGACCTCTCGCAAATGGCTAGGCATACTCATTGGTTTTTTAGGATTTATTCCTGTGCTTGCAACCCAAACAGGTTCAGAAGAATTAATTGGCGGGATCTTCATTTTTTCCTGGCCGGAACTAGCGGTCATGTGCGCAGCCCTTTGTTCCGTCTATGGCTGGGTCCTTCTTCGCCTTCTCGTCAAAGACCAATCGATATCACCTTTAGTTGCTAACGGCTCCAGTATGCTGATCGGCGGATGTTTCGCACTTACCCACTCGCTTCTAGTAGAAGGATGGAACCCTACTCCTGTTGCTGCCGGCCATTTTTCTGGCTACCTGCAAGGCACTCTCATCATGACTTTTCTCTTCAACATCCTCTGCTACAACCTCTATGGCATTATGCTGAAGAGATTTACTGCTACCTTCCTCTCTTTTTTAGGACTTCTCTCTCCCATCTTTGCCTCTATCAACGCTTGGATCTTGTTAGGAGAATCTCCTTCTTGGATCATCTTCCTTTCGACAGGTATCGTAGGTTTTGGTCTCTGGATCGTCTATCAGACAGAGCTGAAGCAAGGCTATATCAAATCGCCTGTTAGAAACTAAAAATTCTTATCTATTGACTCTCACGTTCGCATAATGGTTTAGTATATCCCCTGTATTTTTTGGGAATATTCTATGTCTGTAAGAACCATTAATGCATTTACTCCTCAAATCAATACAAAGTCAGAAGTTCCTTGTGTCTCTCCTCTAGTAGATCGGCTTTATGCCCACATTACCAGTAGCTGCATTTGGGGACCATCTCTAGATAGAAGAGACTTTGAACAGATCAACGGACATACTCTTCATCAACTACTCGATGAACTTTTCAGTAAATTAGAAGGACAAGATGTAAACCTTTGCATAAGCAGATTAGCAGAAATCCTTCCTCTAGAGTCGCTGCAACAAGCAGTTCGAGCAGAATATCCAAACTACACAGACGCACTAGACGCGGCAAAAAAAATGCTCTATGAGGCCAAGTACTACTTAGAAAAAACAGGCAATAGAGAAGGGCCCACTTTGTATGCCCGTTTTACGAAAATCTTTCATCAAATCCTCTACGTCTTAGAAAGTTTGATCAATGCATTTGGAATTGCGGGACTTTTTAAGCCTTCCGAAA
>DATIJO010000267.1:0-2321 GCA_035478555.1 Chlamydiales bacterium | reverse complement strand
AACGGTAACGCAAACGCAAACGTTCACGAATTAGGACAGATGTTTCCCTAGTATCCCGGATAGTTTCATCATGTCGATGGGAGTTTTTGAACCAAAGACTTTAGCAAGTTTTGCATCCGGCACGATCAGGCGTTTATTTTTGGGATCTTGGCACTTGTGTTCTTTGATATAGTCCCACATGCGCTTGATCACTTCAGGGCGGGATAATTCCTCATCACCTACAACTGCTTTTAGTTCCGGTGAGAGTGAGTAGGTCTTTTGCGCTCTTGGCTTGGATTCTTTTTTACCCTTTTTCTTAGGAGTCTCAGCTTTTTCCGCCTTGCCCCTCTTTTTATAACGCTCTTTTTTGACGTAGGGAGTTTTTGGATGGCTGGGGTATTTTTCCGAGAGCATAGCTAGATCGTTAACGATCACATCGCAATCGGGGAAGTTGGAGCAGGAGTAGAATGTTTTACCAAAGCGGGATCTTCTTTTGACCATTTTGCCATCGCAGCTAATCGCAGGACAGTTGGGCATATCTTCCGGTTTGATGTTCTCCTCATCTTTCAGAGGGATATTGATGATGCCGTTACAATCAGGATATCTTTTGCAGCCAAGAAATGCGCCGTATCTTCCGTGGCGGATCACAGTTTCGCCTCCGCAAACAGGGCAGACTTGAGACCAGTCAAAATCAGCAGCGTAATTGGCCTTATTGAATTCGATCGCCTCTAGCGGGGCAGTAAAAGAGCAGATGGGATAGTTGCTGCATCCATAGAAATATTTATTCCGCGACCAGATTTTTTGGAGTTTGTGACCGCAGCTAGGACAATTAATATCAGTCTCAATACGCGGAACGGTGGCCTCTTTTTCCGCCTTTTCCACCATTGGAATAAATTCTTTCCAAAACTGGCGGATAATCTCTTTCCAATCCTTCTTATTTTCTGCGATCAGCTCTAATTGATCTTCCATTTGGGCAGTAAACCCAACATTCATGATCGCTTTGAAATTATCTTCCAGCATTTGAGCTATAATTTTGCCAAGCTCGGTGGGTTTCAGCGCCTGATTTTCTTTGGTGGTGTACTCACGGCTCTGGATTTTGTTCATGATGGTGGCATAGGTAGAAGGTCTGCCAATGCCTGATTTTTCTAGCTCTTTTACTAAAGATGCCTCAGTAAAACGGGGAGGAGGTTTAGTAAAAGATTGTTCTGAGGTGACATTCTTTAAGTTTAGAGGATCGCCTACTTGAAGGAAGGGAAGAAGCTTATCGATCTCTTCTTCTTCGCCAACATCCTTTTTTTCTTCGTAGGCTGCAAGATATCCTTTGAAGGTAATTTGAGAGCCTGTTGCCCTGAGGACCATATTTTGGTTGGTACTGATATCTATAGATACAGTGTCATAGATCGCGGGATTCATTTGAGATGCGACAAAGCGTTTCCAGATCAAGGAATAGAGTTTATTTTGGTCTATATTCAAATAGGATTGGACCATCTCTGGAGGGTGGCTAAGATTGGTCGGCCTGATCGCTTCATGGGCCTCTTGCGCGGATTTTTTACTTGAGTAGAATTTGGGCTCGGCAGGAAGAAACTCTTTTCCGTAGGTCTTCAAAATAAATTCTCTAGCTGCCGTGATTGCCTCTGGCGCAGTCTGGACCGAGTCGGTTCTCATATAGGTGATCAAACCTTCCGTCCCTTCATTGCCAAGGTCCACCCCTTCATATAGGCTTTGAGCGATGCTCATCGTACGACTAGGGTTAAAACCAAAATGGCGGGAGGCTTCCTGCTGTAGAGTTGAGGTGATAAAGGGCGGAACAGGATTTCGTTTTTTCTCTTTTCGGTCGATGGAAGCTACTTTGTAACTTGCCTTTTTTAATTTTGCGGTAATGAGATCGGCTGTAGTTTGGTCGGGAATTAAGAAGACATCTTTTTTCTCTGTCATCTCTTTTTCGACCCGTTTGTTCTCAACGGAATAGAGAATCGAATCAAAGGTTTTTTCTTTATTCTTATCAGTAAGAAGCGCTTGGATCGTCCAATATTCAACAGGGACAAAGGCCTCGATCTCTTTTTCTCTATCGACAACGAGCTTTAATGCGACCGACTGTACTCTACCCGCAGATGTGCCGTTCCTTCCTTTTTTTACTTTTCGAGTGAGGATGGGGGAGATCTTATAACCTACAATACGGTCAAGAAGACGTCTTGCTTGCTGGGCATCTACTAGCGCTTGGTCAATAGATCTAGGGTGCTTAAGCGCATCCAAAACCGCGTTTCTTGTAATTGCGTGGAAAGTGATCCTTTTAGCTTTTGTGCCTTTGGGAAGAATAGAAGCAATATGCCATGCAATCGCCT
>DATIJO010000266.1:0-14668 GCA_035478555.1 Chlamydiales bacterium | reverse complement strand
TATGTGATTGGCACTGATAAGATCAAAGAGATCTCCATCATCCGCAATGGTGAGATCATAAAGAGCCTACATCCGAGCGATTTCAAATGCGACTTTACTTTTGACGACACTACTCCTCTTGGGGATATTGTATTGAAACCCCAAAGAGAGGGTAACCCTTTTATCTACTACTACATCCGAGTAGTGCAAGAAGATGGGAATATTGCATGGAGCTCACCAATCTGGGTTGATTATGCTCAAGTAGCTCCGAACGGCAAAAAACCTAAAAAGAAATAGGTTTAAGCTTTAATCGCGTCTAAAGGAACAATATCGTACGTTTTCTTGATTTCTTTACGAAGCTCGATTGTCAGTACCAGAAAAGCTGTATGTTCTTCTGCTGTAACATCAAGCAATTTTAACAGCGGATGTAATGTCATAAAGATAAGTTTTTTAGCTGAGTCAGGTGTTAGATCCATTGCATATGGACCTATTGTAATTCTTCTTCCCATAGCATGAAGCTGTTGAAATCTTTCCTTTTCGGGTTTATTTTCCCATAGGTCTGTTAAGCATACCAAAGGAAAGGTGTCGTGAGGAAACACAGCCCCAGCTTTTTTGAAAGCATTGTGATAGGCAAGTTGATAGGCACTGCACTGGGCTTGTAATCTTCGATCGTTGGTTTCCGGCCATCCGACTAGATCGGGATATCTCATCAAATCCTCCAGATCACTCTTAAAGTCTCTCTCTTCTTGGCATGGACGCGGAGAAAAAGGAAGTTCTAGCCTAGGAGGAGCTAACTTCCTATCGTAGGCGGCCTTTTTGGCAAATTCGTAACAAGTATCTACTGCGTCATTCCAGGGCTTTAAATCTTCCAAAATAGAAGCGCAAAAGAGCTCTATTGCTTTAGGATTAACTTGAAGAGCAGGAATTGGTTTTGGCGCTATTCTTTGAGAACCTGCAGGAACAGCTGCTCCTGCGGAGATTGTAGGAACTGCAGACATATTGTTTCCTTTTTTTAAGCTTTATTAAAAAACTGATCTAAAGGAATGGGCGGTTCAAAATCAACTTCTTGGGGATGGACTCTTGCTTCTCGAATATCTTTCGCCAATAAATAGAGTGCCACATGCTCTTGTAATGACAGCTCAAGAATATTTATTAGTGAAATGATATCACGAAAGAGAGCGATTTTATTTCCATTTTTAGGTAGTCTCAACCCATTTCTTTCTAATACTAACAAAAGAAGCTCAGTTCTTTCATATTCTGGTCTATTCATCCATTGATCGAGTAGGGATACAAGAGGAACAATTAGAGATCGATAGTTGGTTTGTATCCTGCATTGTGCATTACTAAAGGCCACCAGATAGCTGGATAGCGTGGAATTTAATAGAGAAGCATTATATGAAGGCTCTATTGCTTGTCTAGATCCCCTCATATCTGCATATACAGCTAACTCATCCATATCTCTTTTGAGCTGTCTCTCCTCTGGACTTGGATAAAAGGAAAAAGGAAGGACTAATACTGAGAGAGAAGGTCGATCAAAAAAACCCCAATGATAGTGGTCTGCAAGTCTTCCAATTGCAGTATTCCAAGGAGCAAGGCAATCAACAATAGTAGAGCTAAACTCATTTAAAAAAAAATGATTTACTTCGGGAAGTTTAATTATTGGAATAGGTTCTGCTCCTGTCATAACTTTAGCAACTGATGTCATCGATATCCTCTTTATTACACTTTTATAAATGAATCTAAATAAGCCTCATTTACCTCAGAAAAATCCCCTGCCTCTCGATCTTCCTGCGCTGTTAGATCTGTCACTAACATCCATAATGCAACATGCTCTTCAAGGTTCATTTTAAGAGAGTCATAAGTTGTACTAATAAGATCAAAGAGAGGTTCAGGTTCTCTTTTTACCGGTTTTCCATTTTTTTGCAGGACTTGGTTAAGAAGAGATATATTTTCAGGAGTAGTTCTTTCTTTCCAATGCCCGATACTCTCTATACGACTTTCTCTTGCGAGTAACTGGTCAAAACAAAATTGAAAGGTAGCAATATAGGTCTTACGGCATAGTTCTACTCTCAATTTCGGAGTTGTGGTTGCAAGAGGTGCAGAGGTTAAGTTATTAATTGCACATGCCAGTTTAAATCCAAGATAAGTAGTGTAACAATAGGTTGGAAAAGCATTCACCGGTTTTTCTATTGCACTGTCACCAGTCTGCTTTAAATATCTATCGAATGCTATAATCCCACGTTGCCAGCAGCGAAATCCCACGATGATTCTGCCATTGATCAACGTCTCTAAAAGTTGCGGCGAGAGTGGACTTGGTCTAGCAAATCCTTCTGCAGCTATTTTCTCGCTTAACGATCTACTTCTTCTCGGGGAATCTGGAGTCGTTGCTCTTGAGGCTGCCCTAGTGATACGTCTATCATCCTCAGAGCTTTTTTTTTCATATTTGGCTTTCTTGGAAGGTTGGGTGTCTTCAGTAGCTTTTTGAGTTTGTTTTATCGGAGCGAAATAGATAGTTGTTTTTCCTGCACCCGCGACTGCTGCCATCAGTCAACTCCCTATGCTTTTGCACTAACCTGATCTAAAGGAAAAGGCTCATCCACTTGCTCTGCACTTAATTCATATGTCAAAACATATTCCATGAATTCGTGAAGGCAAGCATGTTCTTCTAAAGAGAGTTTTAAAGCGAAAATGGACTCCATCAATTTATGAAAAATTGCTCTATTTTCTTTTATATCGGTTGTTCCAACTCTTTTCAAAGCATCTATAAGAACCGTCTTTCTAAGATCATGAGGAAGAGCCGATTGTCTAGTAAGGATGGTTTGCACTTCTTCATAGGAAGGTAGATCTTCATCCTGCATCTGGTGTCTTGCTTTTTGAAAAGCAAGAAGGTATGCGCAAGCTAATGCTCGGTCTCGCAAATCTAAAAGATGTTGTTCGCTTGCGTCAGGGGAAGCTATTTGCAAGCTTTCAAAAGCAATAGTGAAATTGGTCTCATTTCCTGATAGGGATTTTCCATAGGGTAGGTCAAACCTTGGAAGGGTCTTTGAAGAGTCTTTTTTGGCCTCTTGTAAGTATTTGTAAAAGGCTTCTACTGCAGCATGCCAAGGTTTTAAATGAATAGTGATAAAGCCGGTAAAGGTATCTTTTATTTTTTGATCTAAGGGTTTAGTTGCCGCTTTTTTAGTTTCATGAGTTATCACACCTGTTGTACGTCCTATACTTACAGCAGCCATCTATCAATCTCCTTTTTTCTTCTTCTTGAACATACGGAAAAATTTTGTAATAGGATGGACCCAAGACTCTTCTTCTTTTCTAAGTTCATCCTCAATAGCCGATTTCATGGTGGTAGGGGATGCCCCTATCCCGCCATAGATCTTACGAGGACCTTCGTTGGAAGAGTTATTTGAACCGTAACTAGACATATCTGTGTATGATAGCAAAAAAGAAAAATTAAGGAAATATTGGGTTTTGTTAAAGAAAAAATTGAATGGACACTCCTAAGTGGTTCTTCTATAATGCTCTCCATGAAAATCATTCTGGGCTCTGCATCTCCACGTAGAAAAGAGATCCTATCTTTCTTCTCACTTCCTTTCGAACAGGGCTCCCCCACTTTTGATGAAAGAAGCCTTCTCTTCGGGGGCGATCCGGAGGCCTTTGTCAATGAGATGGCTGAAAAAAAAGCCCTCAGCTTAGCAGGAAAATATAAAGACCCGATCTTGACTGCCGACACCATCGTCTTCTGTCATAACAAGGTCTATATGAAGCCCCGGAATGAGAAAGAGGCTTTTCAAATGCTCAAGGAACTAAGCGGGAACACTGCCGAGGTCTACACCGGTGTTTGCGTCTATTATCAAGGAAAGGCCAGGGTCAAGGCTGCCGTAAGCAAAATTACCTTTCAAGATCTTACCGATGATGAGATCAATAGATATCATGACAAGTTTGATTGCTATGACAGGGCGGGCGGCTTTTACATTCAAAAGGCAGGGAGCATTATCATCAAAGAGATCAAAGGATGCTTCTATAATATTATGGGACTCCCTATAAACACTGTTAAAGAGCTCTTAATGGAAATCGGCATCGATCTATGGGATTATCTTTTACCCGAATAGTTCTCCCTCTATCTCTTGTTCTTACTCCTCTTTTAGGGGATGAGGCCAAGATCATGCACTCTTTATATCTGATGCACTCAAACGAGATCGAAGCTGCGATAAAGAAATATCAGGAAGCAGCCCAGCAAGAGGGCCCTAATTTCGAAGTGCTCCGTCAGCTTTTCTTTTTGCTAATGAAACAAGGTATTAAAAAAAAGGACCCGGAAACTAAACTTCTTTCCGTTTACGGGGCTGGACTTGCAATGAACGCCTCCTCTTTAGAGATCTTAGAGGAAGGGCTTCTATCAGAGGAGCAGCAGCTGCAAACCGTCTCTCTTTTTTTCATCATGCAATTAAACGATGATAGATCGGATAGCCTAGTGCAGCTTGCCATGGCCTCTCCTTTTTTAGGCACTCGCGTTGAAGCTTGTTATCATATGGCCATGAAAAAACATCCCCATGCTTCGGCCTATACAGAAGGGCTCATGCAAAGGCTTCCTCCTCCATTTAAAGCCTTTTTCCCCCAGCTCTTCGCTCTGATCGGATCCAATGAAGCTCTTGCCCAGCTAAATCAGTTATTAGAAGATCCTCTTCCGCAAGTCCGGGTCGAGGCAATTAGGAGCCTTGCGCAGTTTCAAAGAGATGACTTTATTCCCTTGATCAGAAAACATCTGACCCATGCAAATGTGGCTGAGAAAGAAGCTTCAGCATTTGCTTTAGGCTATCTGCAAGATACCTCTTCCTCCAATGTTTTGAAAAAAATCAGTACATCCGGAAGCGAGTCTTTAAAGTTGGCAGCTCTAAAAGCTCTCTATCTTCTGGGAGATGTAAGCGTGAAAAAAGAGATTGAAAAAATGGCGGAGGAGCAAAATTTTTTCGCAATCTCAACCCTTGGCGATATCCCCGGCGGAGAAGAGACATTAGTTAGCCTTCTTCCCTCACCTAACCTGCATACTCGTATCAATGCTGCTGTTGCTCTTCTCAAAAGAAGGGATAAAAGATGCCTAAGGGCGCTAAAAGATGTATTCATTACTGATACCCGCGATCTCGCTCTGCAGCCAGTCTCATCGCTTGGTAGGACCCATCAAGCGATCAAGGTGGTCTCATCGTCTAAACAGCAGAATGAAAAGCTCTTTGATCCTGATCTCTCACTTGCTCTTCGAGAACAATTTCTAGCCCTTGCCTTTCATTTAGGAGAGGAGGAGTTTCTAAAACTTGCCAAAATGCTCCTCGACCTGAAGCAGTATGACCTAGTTCCCCAGCTCATGAGACTTTTAGAAAATCTACAAACAGAAAATACTATCGCCCTTCTCAAAGAAGAGACCCAAAAGATAGGCTCTCCCCTCATTAGAGACTATGCAAACCTCGTGCTTTTCAAACTGAAAGTAGAAGGCCCATATGAGGAGAATCTAATCCAATGGATCAAGGGTCAAAAAAATACCAACCTCATCAAACTTCGTCCCATGCTCTCTATCCAAACCCGTAAGGAGATCTCCGATTATACCCTTTCGGGCGAAGATAGCTCACGCCTACTCCTCGATTCCTACGCAGCTCTAGCTTCCAGGCAAGATGCGAAAAGCATCGATATTCTTTTGACCGCGCTACGCGATGGCAATGAGAAAAATCGATATGCACTTGCAGGGTTGCTCATGAGAGCAACAGAATAAAGGCAAAAGTCAAAAGGCTAAAGGCAAAAGTACCGCGGCAGTAATAGCATTACTGCGGTTTCTAAATTAGAAGCAAAGTATTTGCTTCCACGGCACTTTTGACTTTAGCCTTTTGACTTTTGCCTTTCCAATTTATACTCTCATTTCCATGAGAAAGATATTTTTCATTTTTTCTTTCATTGCTTTTTATGCATTTGCAGAAGAGCTTTATCTAGAAGATATGGAAGAGATTGCTTTCCATGATTTTCTGATTAAGCAGACGTTAAAAGTATTTGAGCCAAAAGAGCAGGAACCTTTTGTACCTGTTGATAGGGCATTTACTGTTGATTTGAAAAACCCCAAGTTTCGAGATGGCATCCTCTATACCGGTGAAGGTGGGATCATTCAAAATGATGAGATGCGCATTGCAGCAAGATGCATCCAATACATCAAAAGAGAAGAGGAGGGCAAACCTGTCCATAGGATTGAAGCGGAAGGCGATCTCATTGTGCAATTTAAAGGCAGGGTCTATGTAGGAGAGGAGCTAGAGTTTGATTTTGACACCAAAACCGGAACGATTTGGAACGGCAAGACCTACTCCCCTCCCTTTTATGTGGGAGGTGAGAAGATCGTCATAAAAAGCGACGGGACCTATCGGGTAGAAACTGCATCACTCACTAGCTGCGAAAATCAGAAGAGCACCTGGGATATCCATGCAGGCCAGTTAAATGTTAAAAAAAATGATCTACTGGAGGCAAAAAGAGTCCGCTTCCGATTTTTTAATTTTACCACCCTAATCCTGCCCTACTTAAAATTGAACTTAAGAAAATTCCAGGAGCCTATCTTAAAATATAAGCTGACTTGGGATAAATCCTCAGGGCCAAAGATCAGCCTTCGCTACCAGGTCTACTCCTGGAGGAATTTTGCTCTTTATGTAAGAGGTGAATACAGACTGAAAAGAGGGTTTGGCGGGGCGTTAGAGACAGAATATTTCCCCAAGGATCATCTAACAACATTTGTTACTAGAAGCTATGTGGCAACCGATGCCATCCCTACTAATCTTTTCATTAAACGAAGATACCGCCTACAAGGTGAGCTTCATTCGATAAGCAAAAGCAAAAAGACCACGTTAGATTTAACTTGGGACAAATTTAGCGATGTCTTAATGCCCGGAGATTTTAAGTTTGATGACTTTGAGTTGAACACCGCAAAAAAGACCCAGTTCAATCTACGCCATCAGCAAGATGATATGATCGGCATACTCTATGCAAGGCCTAGAGTGAACTCCTTTGAGACCATTAAACAGGAGATCCCAACAGTTTTTGCAGCAATGAGGCCGCTTTCATTGGGCTTTTCGAAGATCGTTTCGGAAAATTGGCTAAAACTATCCTATCTCGACCTTGCCTATTCCAATGATCTTGTGGCAACCCTACCTAATTTCCATTCCGGCAGATTAGAAACACATAATGAGATCTACCGCGCATTTCATTTTGGAAGCTTTGTCCTGAATCCTTATGTGGGGATCGTTGGCATCTATTATACCAATAACCAGGAAGATAAGCCGATCGGCTTTGGCCTCATCAAATATGGAACCCTTGCTAAGCTCAATCTAGAGAGAGATTTTCATCGCTATAGACACCTTCTTGAGCCCTATCTTTTGTTAGATGGCTATACCAAACCCACAACTCCTGTAGACGACCATTTTATTTTCAGCATCCAAGACGGATATACCAAACAGATCCTTGTCAAAGGCGGGATTAAAAATTTTCTTTTTTCCCGTATCCATCCAAGAGCTACTGCCTCCTTCTCCTCTGATCTTTATGCCCACGCTTTCATAGAAGAGCAAAACATTAAAAGATTGATCCTCCGCCTCTATCTCAATCTCCAGTGGGACCTTTCCTCTATTAGCATTGATTCCTTTAGCTCCTGGAGCTTTTGGCACCATACCTTGCAGTTTTCCAACCTCCGGGCAAGATGGACCATCAATGAAGACGCTGCCATTAGCTTTGAGATCCGCTACCGCTCTAAATACGAATGGAGAAAAGCCTATGAAGATAATTTTATGCTGGACCTAACTCGTCCGGAAGACCAGCTCCTAGCTTCTCCTCTTTCTGACCGCAGGTTTACGATCATTACTCACTTTTTCTTCCGTGTAACCCCCTTTTGGACAGCCCATATTCACTTCCACAACGGGTTTTTACGTAAAGGCCAGCCCCCCTTTACCGAATTCAAAATTGATCTATTCACCTGGATCTCTAGCAGCTGGAAAGTGAGGGTCAGCTATCTCCATACCCAACGAGATGACCGCGTGACCGCTGGTATTGAGCTTGTGAAAAAATAGGCATAACTCTCAGAATTGATCCATGAATAAAAAAACCCTAGGATTTTTTCAATTGGTAATGATCAATGTCATTGCCGTTGATAGCATCCGAACACTTCCCTTTTCTGCTACTTACGGCTTCTCCCTAGTATTTTTTTACATCTTGGCAGCCCTTCTATTTTTTATCCCCAGCATGCTTGTATCTGCAGAACTAGGCACCGGCTGGCCAACTACCGGCGGGATCTACGTCTGGGTCAGAGAAGCTTTAGGTAAAAAACTGAGCCTTCTTACCATCTGGTTAAACTGGGTCTATAACCTCTTCTGGTATCCCACCATCATGGCGCTCATAGCAGGAACGCTCACCTATTTTTTCAACCCCGAGATGGCAGACAATAAACTCTTCATGGCAGCGACTGTTGTAGTCCTCTTTTGGATCATTACGCTTTTAAACTGCTTTGGCATGAAGACATCCAGCTTCCTTAGCACTCTTGGAGCGCTCGTTGGAACCATCCTTCCCATGGTCCTTATCACTGTTTTAGGAGTACTTTGGATCACCAAGAAAAACCCTGTGCAGATCGGCTTTAGCGTTAAAGATTTTTTCCCAAACAAGATCGATGTCACTAACCTTGCCTTTTTGACAAACGTCTTCTTTGGCCTTCTTGGCCTAGAGATGTCCGCAACCCATGCGGAAGATGTTCAGAATCCACAAAAGAACTATCCCAAAGCCCTTTGGACATCGGTTATCATCATCTTAAGCACGATCGTCTTTTCCTCTCTTGCAATCTCGATCGTTGTCCCCAATAAAGATCTTAGCCTCGTAGTAGGCACCATGCAGGCATTTCAAAGCTTTTCAGAAGCCTTCAATATCCCCGGCTTTATCCCCTTTATCGGCGCATGCATCATTTTAGGTGGTTTAAGCGGAGCCGGAGCCTGGATTATCGGCCCAACTAAAGGACTCATGGTCGCAAGTAGAGATGGCAGCCTTCCAAAGATCTTTAGCAAGACCAATCGCTACGGAGTACCGGTTAACATTCTCGTCTTCCAAGCAATACTTGTGACTGTCCTCTGCCTTGCCTTCATCCTCATGCCCACGATCAATAGCTCCTTCTGGTTCCTATCCGCTATGACCGCCCAGCTTGCCCTTATTGTCTATGTGCTGCTGTTCTTTAGCGCGATTGTCCTCCACCACAAAAAGCCCCACGTCACGAGGTCCTTCAAGATCCCCGGAGGAAAAGTGGGAATCTGGCTTACATCAGGTGCGGGAATTATTAGTTCTCTCTTTGTGATTGGATGCGGATTTATCCCGCCATCCCAAGTCCCCATCCAAAACATCCTCTCTTACGAATGTTTTCTTATAGGGGGGATAGTGGTCTTTTGCTTGCTGCCCTTTCTTTTTTACAAAAGAATGGCATGAAAGTCAGTAGCGTTCGTCATATAACCCTCTTGATCGGATTATATCCTCGCAGGCAAAACAGCCAATAATGCAAGTTATAGGAATCGCCCAAAAAGGTATTTGAGAAGAAACAAGTTTAGATATCACGCAAGAAAGACCGAACAGCAACCCATAAGCTGAAGGTCTATGTTTTAGGAATAAGTAAGCACTTCTCTCTAGACAATCGTACATTCTTATTTTTAGCGTAGCGGGCATCATTGGATTGTATGCGAATATTCTCTCTTTACTACTCTCAAACCAACGCCAATTGCTGCCAAAACCAATAGGTAAACCATCAGCTCGTAGTCGATTTTTACTTAGATCTAAATCTTGCAGAATCGGCGAGTTTGACAGAAACTTCAAGGGCAGCCTACTTAAGCGATTTTCATCCAGATATAGTTCATATAGCCTTAAACAACTGGATAAGACATTACTAGGGATTTCTTCTAATCTATTTTGGGAAAGACATAAACGGACTAAAAAAGGACAATTGGATACAAAATCATCAGGCAAGTTTCGAAGTAGATTGTTAGTAAATGATAATGCAATTAGCTTCGGGCAGTCTGAAAATATCCCTTGGGGTATAAAAGTAAGCTTGTTGTGGGCAAATCGTACATCCCGCATAAAAGGCTTAAAAGCAGCAAATTCTTTTGGTATTGCCGTAAGTCCTAATTTAGAAAAATCAAAAGTGAGAAGAGCTACGCTTCCCTCTCCTTGGAGAAAAAGTTCATTTAACGCTTTAGCCGCTCTTGTGATCCATTCTCTAATTTGATGAGGATGATGTTTTGCAGGGTCATTAAATACTGTATCCAAATCAGCCGGTAATAAGTGCCTAACTGGTTGTAGAGCCTTTTCAAGCCTTGGAAACATTTTCACTAGATTCCTGTCGTTAGCTTCCTTCTCTAATGCTTGAAATGAAACGGGATGAATAGGTCGGATGATTAGTTTAGGTGGTTTATGCAGTTCAGCTGTCAGTAATTGATGTTATCTAGTTACATGTTTTTCACTAACCACAGGTTTCTTAAGAACAACTTGGGGCCTATCGCCAAAAATAGTATTTTGATTCAGCCAAGCGTTAATAAAAGGAAATCGATCGCTATTAAAATTTCTCCATAAACGATCGATCACAGTATTTTGGCATTTGTTGAAAAGCTTACATACCGCCTTAGCAGCATTATTATCAGCAAACTCCAGTATTGTTTCCCAAACTGTATCCGGCTGGCCTTTGAAAAGAGTAGTTGGCGTCATTCATTTAATTCCTTTTACTTTCTAGCTTTGCAGCTCCAACAGCCGTACCTGATTTTGGAACAACTGCAGCTTGAGCCAGTGCTGGCTTTGGAGCGCTGATCGAAGTTTTTGATCTGGCTGCAGAGATAGGCGTGATATTTTTCTTAGTTTTTTTACAACAGGTGAAGCTAGATGCAAAGTAGTCGATTGCTTTGGAAGCAAGCTTCGCTATCAAAATTGCTGCTCCTACTCCTATAACTACTGTTCCTATGCCAGTGACAGCATTAGTGGCAGCATTTACTAGAACATCGCTATTAAAAGCCGTTGGGATAAATGAGGCAGTAGTAGCTACCGGTGGTGGTACTTCCGAAGAAATAAATGGGGATACTATGCGAGAAAGAAGAGAGGGTTGAGGTGTTTTTAAATAAGCAGATAGTCGCTGATGAGATTGATAATCTTCATAAACAAAATACCCAATAGCGACAAGCCCAGCAGCCACACATGTACCCATCAAAATATCACAGGGATCGCTCCAATCAAACAATTTAAACTCTTGTTGACGTGCAAGATTAGGGATAGGATTTCCTTGCAAGTGGTGCGCCTTTCTATAATTACTCCAACCTCTACCAAACCCTTCAGGGAATTTTGTGAACTGATTGTGCTTAATATTTAACAGAAGCCTAGGACGAGTAGATATTAAAGGCAAAAAAGGTAAACCATCGTCTACCAATTGATTTCCACTTAGATCTACGTAACCGATCTGTAAAGATTTAGAAAGAAAATCGCGCGGAAGACGTCTTAATCTATTTCTACCAAGATTTACAGTTGTAAGTGAGGGACAATTGGATAAGCAACTACTTGGGAGTGCTTCTAATCTATTTCCGGTAAGATCTATAAATTCAAGCGAGGGACAATTGGATAAGCAACCACTAGGGATTTCTTCTAATCTATTATGGGATAGAAATATAGATTTTAATCTAGGACACTTGGAAAAAAAATCTGAAGGAAGATTTCGAAGCGGATTGCCGCATATTAATAAAATCTGAAGATAGGGGCAGTCTGAAAATAAACCTTCGGGTATCAAACTAATACTATTCTTGTTAAAATTCACCTTAGCCATATAGGGCTTAAATGCAGCCAATTCTTTTGGTATTGCGGTTAATCCTAGATCGGTAAAATCAAAATCATACATAGGGCGTCCATCGGGATAACGCACCTTTAAAACTGCTACAACAGCATCGATCCATGCTCTGATCTCATCTGGCTTATTTGGATTAGTAACAATCATATCAACATCAGGTAAAATCTTTTTCGGGTCACTTTTTTGCAGCGCCCTCTTGATTGCCGGAAACATAGTTACTAGATTTCTGTCATTGGTTGTTTTAGCCATTGTTTCAAAAGAGAGTGGATGGATTGGGGCAGAATTGGCTGACCTTTGCATTCCGCTTCTCAAGAGCCTACTTAACTGCAATCTCTGATCTCCTGAAGGAGATCCATTTAGCAATCTTGGTTTATTGCCAAAAGAAGTATTCTGATTCAGCCAGCCCTGAATTAAAGGACTATTGAATTTGAAACTACTCCATAATTGATTGATCAAGGAACCTTGACATCCTCTTAAGACTTTACACACTGAAGAAGCAGCGTTATTATCGGCAAACTCCAGAACGATTTTCCAAAGTTGATCAGGGACGTTTTTTAAATTGGCAACTTGAGTAGTTTGTGTCATAGTATTAGTCCTTTATATTTTAAATATCATATATTATACATAAATTTAATATTAATTATCAATTATTAAAATATTAATTATATTGTTTAAAAAAAACTATTTTTAACATGAACTTATATAAAATATTTTTTACACTTATAAAAGAGCAGCTACTTCATCACTGACTGATTGGGCTTTGAGCTCAAGCCCAAGTTGTACTAGACCTACTACAGCAGTAGCATACCAAGGTGCTACTAAAGCTGAGGTAAGAAAAGAGCCCGTATAGACTACCTTTCTCCAGAAGGGTATATCCTCATAGAAGGTAATACCTCTCTCCACTCTATCAATAAGAGTATAAGGTTCCATAGGATTGCCTTTCCAGATCTCATTTCCCCTTTTCTGAAGCCAAGACCAGTTTCTGCCAAAACCCAATGACAACCCTGTCAATTGATTGTCTCTTAAAGACAAGAATCGAAGCTTCGCAGAGTTGGAAAGAAAGTTAGGAGGAAGCTGAAGTAGGCGATTTGCTTCTAGGGATAGTCTTTCAAGTAAGGGGGCGCTAGATAAGAAATCTAGAGGGAGCTCTTCTACTCTATTTTTTTTCACAGATAGATACCAGAGATGTGGGCAATTGGAGGCTAAATCAGCAGGCAGACTTCGAAGGATATTGCGATCAAGTGCCAACGTACCTAGCTGAGGACAGTTTGAAAAGAGGCCCCTTGGTATTATACTTAATCTATTTCCTGAAAGGTTCACAGTGCCCATAAAGGCTTTAAAATGGACAAACTCTTTTGGTATTACGGTAAGTCCAAGATTTGAAAAATCAAAAACAAAAGGAGTCCCATTTGGGAAGCGAAAATTTAATACTAAGAGTGCTCTTTTTATCCATCCTCTGATCTGATCAGGATTTGTTGGTATCTCACGTGGCAATGAACTCCTAACTAAAGAAAATGCCTCTCTTATCTTTGGAAAAATTTTCATCAAATTACGGTCATTTGCCTGTTGTGCTAAATCTGCATAAAATTCGGGCCGTATCGATTTAGTGGTTTGTGTTCCAGCAGTAAGCAACCTATGCAATTGGCCAATATGCTTTCCTTGTATAACAGTTTTATTTGCTATAGTTAACGGCCTATCGCCAAAAATAGTATTTTGAGTAAACCAAGCCCTAATATTGGGGTATTGATCAAATCTGAACCTTCCCCATAAACGGCCAATCAACTGGTTTTGACACTTATTAAAAGCCCTACTTACCGCTGAAGCTGCGGGGTTATTCGCGTACTCCAATATTGTATCCCAGATGTCAGCGGGCTGCCCCTTGAGAAGGGCTGTAGAATTAGTCATTTTTTAAAGTAATTTTTAATTATTTTTACCTATTATTATACTTGCATTTAAATTAAAATTCAATCATTTACTAACACAGCAGTTCAGATTTCTGATAATTTATTTCTTTTATTATCAGCATATTAAAATAAATACCAAATTAATAATATGTATAATTGCAGGAAAATTAATCTGGTTAATTTGAAGCACCAAATTTTTGCATCAGTGCTAATAAAGGTTCGTAGTTACCTCTATCTGCTTCTTTAAGAGCAAGTAGATAATCACTTCGATCCTCCCCTAGATGATGAAGATTATGAGGCCAAAGTGGATATTGACATTTCCAGGCTATAAGACATCGATCCGCAATTAAACGAGAAAAGCGTCCATTGCCATTTTCAAAGAGATGAATAGATACCAATTTATGATGAATCCTTGCTGCTTTCTCTAAATAAGTTAGCGCTGTAGGTTCATAATACCAAGACACAACTTCCTTACAAAATATAGCAAGTGAGCTTGGAATTAGAGAGGGGTGTATTCCAATACTGGTGATTTCCTTTCTTAATTTTCCTGCCCAATCCCACACATTCCCAAACATATCATAGTGGATTTGAGATAAAGTTTTTACGTCGAACCAGAAGACTGGATCCTTAATGGGTCCTCTAAGATACTTTCTTTGGGCTAAGGAGATGTTTTCAGCCTCTATTCCATTTAAGTCCTCCAAATTTTTTACCCATGATATTTTTAATCCACTCGCATCATGGATTGGAGTTGCTCCCTCGGGAAAATCAAATATTATTCTTCCCATAGTTTTTTTCCTGGACCTTTTAATAAGGCTTCCTCTTCTACTTTCAACAGCTCATTCATTAATTTGGCATTAGGCTGCTGCTTTTCTAAATTCATAGTACCTTTGAGATACTGAATGTGTTTTTCAGCAATTGTCCTTGCTTGTTT
>DATIJO010000265.1:0-1600 GCA_035478555.1 Chlamydiales bacterium | reverse complement strand
TTTAAGATTGTGCGGGGACCTGCTCATATTGAACTAAAAGTAGATCCTAAAAAAGGCCCTGTCCTCATAGAAGTTGGGGCCCGGCTTGCAGGCGTTCGTATCCCGCAGGAAGTGAAAAAATATTCTAATTTTGATCACTATAAGGCGACTATTGAGGTGTTTGTAAAAGGGGAGACCACCTTTCCTAAAAGGCTTATCTTTACCAGGCATTTTGCTGTCGTTCTCTGCCCGCTTTTAGAGGGAGGCACGGTAAAAAAAATCTCCGGAATTGAGGAGATAACAAAACTCTCAGGCTACGAATTTCACCTACTTAGCTTAAAAGTTGGGGAGAGAGTAGCTTCTAGCACTCATCAGGCCAGTATTCCTTTACTTGTATTTCTCGCCCATCAGGATAGAAAGAAGCTGATGGCAGAAATGAAGATGGTCCATGAACTCTTCCAGGTTGAAATCAAATAATCTTTTACCATTTCGTAAACAATTGTAAATGAATAGTTTTTGAGAGGCTCGGAAATTAATTTTCAGAAAATGCAAAATCCTCTTGAAATAGTTTAAGCTTCTTGCGAGATTATCTTTTGTTTGATGAATAAAACGGAGTTTATGGAGCAGATCAAGGACTATTCCCCGGATAAGAAGAACCGAAAAGTACTGAGGTCCTATTTAGAGAGCATGCTGGGGGCTACGATCCTGGGGCTACTTGCCCTTGCCGCAGCCAGGTATGTCAACCAGCTGCACATCTTTTCTGCCGATATGATCGAAGTGATGCAGGTAGTGAGCTTGATTATCGGAGCCGCGCCCCTCTACGGTTTTAAAGAGGGCGAAGTGAAGAATAGCTCTACAGACAAATCTTACTCCCAGTTGTTCAAAGTCCTATCATCCTTTGATTTCTTTTTAGCCGTCTGGGCCTATCAATTAAAATCTTAATCTTCTAATATCAGAGAATGCGCAAGTTTTTATTGCTGCTCTTCGTCCCTCTAATGCTTTGGTCCCAGCTTCCACCTCTTCAAGTGGGGATGGAACTGGCAGATCCTCCTTTTGAAACGGTAGATGAGAATGGCGAGCCATCAGGCTTAAGCGTGGACCTTGCCTATGCGTTGGGAGATTATCTACACCGAGAGGTAGAGATCAAAGATACGCCTTTCCTTCACCTTATTGATTCTCTAAAGTCCAATCGGATCGATTGCATTATATCCTCTATGGCAGTCACTCCCGAAAGAAAAAAATCCATTGCCTTTTCGACGCCTTATATGCGTGTGGGCGTCTGTATGTTAATTTCTTCAAAGTCTGATTTACAGGATATTTCTCAGGCCAATCAAAAAGGCAAAGTAATCATTGTAAAAAAGACTTCGACCAGCGAGGTCTGGGCAAAAAGGCATTTAAAGAAGGCTAAGGTGGTTGCGATGGATACTGTTTCTGCCTGTATCACAGAAGTAGTTCAAGGAAAAGCCGATGCCTTTCTCTACGATCAATCCACTGTCTACCGAGCCCATAAAGAATACCCTGAACAAACAAAAGTGAATTTAAAGCCATTTGCCACAGGAGAGTGGGCAATCGGTATTAATAAAAACAACAAAGAGCTTCTCGAACAGGTCAATAAATTCCT
>DATIJO010000264.1:0-13809 GCA_035478555.1 Chlamydiales bacterium | reverse complement strand
ATCATCCAATGTCTTCTTTAGAAGGTCATCTGATGGTTTTAACCATGGGTCCAGTTCAGAGGCCAAAAAATAGGTCTTCATCGGATCAAGCTCTTCGATGAAGTTGTTCATGGCTCTTTTGAAAAGCTCAGGGGACATCTTTTTATGGGTCGCATGGGCCTTTAAGATCCCATCCATTTTGACTTTTACGTCTCTAGGAGCAATGTCGGGAAGTTTGGCTTCTAGAAGGGCAATGAGAAAAAGAAAAGGGAGAATATAGCGACGCATAGGGTTAATATAAACTATGGGCGCTGAGGTGTCTAGAAGATTCGGGAACGGGGGAATTTCACTACTCTGGTTACCTTTTCAGGATACCGTTAGCATTCTCCGAACTAGCTCATAAATACTAATATTTTAAATATCAACAACTTATGAATTATTCTGGAAAATAAACCCATGTAAAGATTTAATTTTAAGGTATTTAAGTATTTTGTCCTCAAGAATTAAGAAGCCAGATTTTTAGCCAAAACCAAATAAAAAATAAGAAAAGGATTGATTTCAATTGTTTAATATGAAATAATGTTAACTTAAATGAATAGAAAGATTAACTTTTGAACAAAATTTAAGGTTTTTTTGTTCTAAGTGATTAATATAAAAGACATTGATTAAAAAAATAATTTAACAATAAAAAGAGGGAAAAAACCATGTCAAACGATAAATTTTGGAGCCAAGACGCTCATGACGCAACAATCGTCGAAGATTCTGCTCTTCCGGGCAGTAACAAGAAGGTTGTTTCTATCACTGAAGCTGCTAGGCTAAACAACGTAACTAGACAAGCAATCTATGTTGCAATTAAGCAAAAGAAGCTTAAAGCAACGAAAGATTCTACAAGATGGACTATCAATTTAGCGGATCTTGAAGAGTATCGTAAATCTAAATATTGCAGATCAAAATCTCTGTTCCAAGGCGAACTGTTATTTGATCATAAGAAAGGTTATTACTCTATTAACCAAACTGCCAAATTATTGAATGTACCAGCTCAGAAAATTTACTACGCAACTAGAGTTGGTCTCTTAAAAGCGATCAGAAAAGGCGCAGCTTGGGTTGTTCACATTGATGACATCAAAGGCTACAGAGAAAATTATCTCGAGAAAAAGCCTAATCATCAAGTTGGCTAATTTCTATTAAAAAATAGATCGTCCCTTTTCCCTCGGGACGATTTGTTTTGTCTACGTAAAGTAATTCTTTTAAAACCTACTCTAATAATTGAAAATCCTTGATCAACAGCTGAATACTGGTCTTATTTAAAAAGCTGTTGATTTGTGGCGTAAAGGCCACCCTTAAAGCCTGGTCCTTCTTTGCAAGAAGCGGCTTTTTATCGATGAGGCCAAAGCCAATCCCTTCCAGCATCCTATCGCCTTGTTCTAGAAATACCTTCAAATGGACCTTGCCAATGACCTTGGGAAACCAGGTCTGTTTTGCATCGGTATAAAGAATGGGGGGTGGATTTTCGCTTCCAAAGGGCTCTAGTAGCTGTAGACCGTCCATGAACTCAAAGGTAAGCTCATTAAATTTTACTTCCGCGTCAAGATAGAGCTTAGTTTGAATATCACGGTTTTTGAGTTTTTTGTTGGCCGCATCAATAAAACAATTTTTAAAAGCTGGAATGTTATCTTTGGGAATGGTGAGGCCTGCTGCAAAATCATGCCCTCCAAAATTAATAAGATATCCTTCATTTTCTTTTAGAATCGGAAGAAGCGGGAATTCGGGGATTGTTCGGATAGAGCCTTTGCCAACTCCTTGCTCAATTGCGATAATTAATGTTGGGCGATTATACAATTTTGCAATGCGTGCTGTAATGATCGCAATAATGCCCGGATGCCAATTTTCTGAATAAAGGACCAATGCTCTATCTTGGAGAAGTTTGGGATTTTTTTTGATCAGGCCATCTATGTCTTCGAAGGCCTGCCTTTCTATTTTTTGTCTTTCAAGATTGTTAAGATCAAGTTCCTTACTTAAATTTTCAGCGGTTTTTTCATCTCTAGAAAGTAAAAGCTCTACTCCTTTTGTAGGATCAGCGATGCGGCCAAGGCTGTTTAAGCGGGGAGCGACTTTAGAGGCGATTTCCATTGGGGATAGATTGTTTAAATTGATATCGCTAACGTTAAAAAGTTTGACAAGCCCGATCCTTTTTGTTTTCTTCAAAGTTTTTAAACCATAGCGAACTAAGATGCGGTTTTCTCCTAAAAGAGCGCCCATATCTGCAATAGTTCCTAAAGCAACGAGATCGAGATAATCTTTTAGGTCAATTTTATGAGCAAGGGGTGAATCGGTTTCGGTTAGATAATTAGTAATTGCATGAGCTAATTTGAAAGCAACGCCTACACCTGTCAATTCGCGGTTGGGATAGGTGCTATTAATGAGCTTTGGATTTAATGTTGCGATGCAATTTGGGATTTTTGATGTGGGCTCATGATGGTCTGTGATGATGACATCCACATTTTGGGCGATTACTTTAGCAACTTCTTTAGCTGCAGTAATTCCGCAATCCACCGTGATCAAAAGAGTACAGCCCTTTCTCACAGCAAACTCTAATGCATCGCCTAGGATGTTTTTTCTAAGTTCTGCGCGGTTCGGAACATAAAAATAGACATTCATCCCGATTTTTCTAAGAAATTCGGTTAAAAGTGCAGCGGCTGTCATCCCATCTACATCGTTGTCTCCATAGATCAGCACCTTTTCTGAGGTTTTCATCGCAGTCATGATTCTGGTAACTGCTTTGTCCATATCAGGGAATAAACTGGGAGAATAAAGATGGGGAAGTTTTGCATAGAGGAAATCATGGATATCCTCGAGTTCGGTAAAACCTCTTGAGATAAGGATCTGGGCAATAACCGGATGAATTTGAAATTCATCAATGATGGTTTTCTTCCATTCAGGATCATGTTTCGGATAGATCCAAAAAGGGCCTAAATCTTGAATGGCTTCCATTCAGTAACCTGTTAAAAATTGGCAAGTTATCTAAGAAACAATTTCTTAGATTTTTTAACAGGAAAGTGGGGTTAAAAAATGAAAGAAAAGGCATGAGCCTCGAAGCAAGGGAGTATCCCTTGGCGTTGGAGGATAGGATGAAACTACGCATTGATTATGCATGATCCTTGCCTTTGGTTTACAAATATCATTTTCCTGTTACGCCGAAGTTTAGCAAAAAAAAAGATGATAGGCAAGACATAGAATTTAATTTAAAGGCAAAAGTCAAAAGGCTAAAGTCAAAAGTGCTGTGGAAGCGTATTTCATCGCTTCTACCATCTATCGCAGTAACGTAGTTACTGCCTCGACACTTTTGCCTTTTGACTTCTGACTTTTGCCTTTTATTACCCTTGGGCTATGCCGTTCAAGGGTAGTTCTTTCTTTTCTTCGCGTTTGGCAAAAAAGAGCATCAATGGAGATGCGACGAAGAGAGAGGAGAGCGTGCCAAAGACAACTCCCATTGCCATTACGAAAGAAAAGCTAAAGATGGAGGCTCCGCCAAGCGCAACTAATGCTAGGAGCACTAAGAGAGTAGTTCCGGAGGTGATCGTTGTTCTGCTCAGGGTAATGTTAAGAGCATGGTTTACGATCTCAGGTAAAGGAGATTTATGCATCTGGCGCATATCTTCGCGGATGCGGTCAAAAATAATAATGGTATCATTGAGCGAGTAGCCAATAATAGTCATGATCGCAGCGATTGTATTGAGGTCTATTTGCAAGGGCATTCCTAAATAGTGAAGAATGCTGATCATGGAAATAGTGATGACCACGTCATGAAGAGTACAGAGCATTGCGCTCATTGCAAATTTAAACTCAAAGCGGACAGTGATGTAGATAAAAATACCAACCAGGGCAAGTAAGAGACCTATGATGGCATTTTTCTTCATGCTGTCAGAGAGCTGGCCGCTGACAGACGTCCAATGAGAGTCAAGATGGGTCAGTATCCTTTGCTCAATCACAAACCCTTCTTTTTGTAGAGCATCTACCACCCAAGTGATCCTTGGATTGGTCTCATAAGGGTAGGTAGGTACAGCTACAGCTTTCTCTAGAGGCATCTGATAGAATGGTTTGCCATTCATTTCCATGCTTGTTCCAAGAAGGATGCGGAGATTGTTAGCAGGACTTAGCTCGCGTACTTGGAAATCTTGATGAGAGGCGCCGGAACCCTCTAACGCTTTTTCTGCAACTGCGCGGTAATTTACGTTAGCTTTTGGTTCTACTTCTACAGTCAATGAGTAACCGCCTGTAAAGTCCATGCCAAAGAGAGAGCTCTTTTGAGGTACAAAGGCGGCAATTCCTGCCAGTATGACTAGCAGAGTGATGGCAAATGCAAGCTTAGCTCTTTTGAGGAAGTCAAAAGAGGTGGATTTGACAAAATTTGCCATAGTGAGGTGTTTGTGTTCAGGATTTTGCACCCATCCGGCAAAGAAGAACTTGGTCATGAAGAGGGCAGTAAACATGGATGAGACAATTCCAATGATCAGAGTTAACGCAAAGCCTTTGATGGGTCCGGAATCAAAATGCAGAAGGATTAATGCTGCAATGATCGTGGTTACGTTGGAATCTAGAATTGCGCTAAATGCCTTTTTATAGCCTGCATGGACAGCTGCTGCAATACGCTTAGTGATTGCAAATTCCTCTTTAATACGCTCAAAGACTAGAACGTTTGCGTCAACAGCCATACCTACTGTTAAAATAATACCCGCAATCCCTGCAAGAGAGAGCGTAGCGTTCAGGTTTTGCAGAGTTGCCCACATGATGAGAAGGTTAAAGAGAACAGCGATGGAGGCTACAAGTCCTGCAAAGCGGTAATAGAGCGCCATTGCAGCGATTACAAGAACAAGCGCAAGGGCTGTAGCTCCAATTCCTCGCATACGGTCTTTAACTCCAAGCTCAGGGCTTACGTTTTTCTCTGAAAGAATGCGTGGAGTATAGGTCAAGGAGCCTGCTTTTAGGTCGGCAACTAATTGGTTCACTTCTCTTTGAGAAAAGCTTCCGGTGATCATAGCGCTATCTTTTAAAGCAGATTCTAAGGCAGGAGCGCTGATTACAGAATCGTTTAGAATTACAGCCATTCTCCAACCTCTGCCTTTAGTAAAGGCTTCGTTAGGAGTGCCGGAGATCTTCTCTTTAGAAAACTGAGAGGTCCAAGCATAGAGCTCTTCTCTTGGATTGCTTCTTCTTCCTTCTTTAGAAGTGTTTGATCCTTTGACTTCAAAGCTCAAGAAATTACCTTTGGAAGGATCATAAGAGGCGCGGATATTGTCAAGGCTAGAACCCTCTAGTGCAAAGTTGTTAAATACAATCATCAAAGGATTTGTTTGCCCAAACCACTCATCTCCCCGGACGAGCGCGATTTTAGAGAGAGAATCGTTGAAAACAGAGCTTCTCTCATTAAGCTGAGGATTGGCAAACTGTAGGCCATTTTCATAGAGAGCTTTTGCAGCATCTGTTCTTGGTTGAACTGCTTCAGGATCAAGAGAATCCCCATAAAGATGTTTCCAAGCGATCTGATTGATGCTTTCCGCGTCTTTACGATTTGTGACTACAGCTTCATTCCACACTTCTTGTAAAAAGCGGTTCACATATTCAGAGAGAGAGGAGTTAGTGGGTGAGAACTTCTCATTTACGATATGGAAGTACATGGACGAAGCTTTAACAAGCTCTGCTGCTGAAAGGTTCTGAGAGCCTGGGAAATCAAGGACGATGTTAGAGCCTTCCTGACGGATGTTTACTTCTGAAACCCCCATCTTGTTGACACGGTTATAGAGTTCATTGATCCCTTGTCTGATGTCTGCTTCATTTTTTACCGGGCGGTTGTTCTGATCTCTAAGTTCAATTGCTACGGTCTTACCGCCGGATAGGTCAAGGCCCCAATGTAGGATTTTTCTCTCGTCTCCTCTAAAATATTTTTTAAAGCTGAGAATGAAATTGTTCCAAAATACATTTCTAATAGGCTTGGGTGCGTCATACTTTTGTTCGGGATTGATGCTTACTCTTGCAGAGTTGTATTCATCACGCGACTTCAGAAGATCTTCATGGATCTTCGTTTCGATCTGGTTGAGTGTCAAAATGCGCTGTTCTACATCGCTAAATTCTAACACAGCAAATCTTTTTGATCCTTCTACGTGGAAGTTTTCGCGGGTTGCGGCAAGAAGAGTTTGATAATAGTTGTTATGCTCAAAAACAAAATCAGAGGAGAGTCCCATGACCTTTGGAAGGCTTGCTCCTGAATAGCCTACAAAACCATTCTGCTGGAGTATTTCTTGCAGACGATAGAAGTCTTGGATAAAGCTTTTTGCTTCTTCAGAATCAGGATGAGCTTGATATCTCTTTAAAATAGTGTCCATCCCTTTTGCGACTATATAAAGGGAATTATTTCTATAACCAAAGGGAGGGGTTTTTTCAGATGATGCCAAAGGTGAATAGACAAGAAGGCAAAGAGATTTTTGCTCTTGAGGTAAGTTTTGATAGGTTTCGTAATCTACAACAGGAAAGTTTTCAGAAGATAGCTCGCTATTTTTAGGCATCCAAGAATTCTTGATGATCTCTTCTGTTTTCTTAGCAGCTGTTTTAGCAACTTCAGAAAGATTGAGCACTAGCATGCTTTGAGCATTTGGCAGTACGTGCATCGGGATCGAGATCTCATTGCCTTGCAGCGACAGCTTTTCGCCTGAAAGTCTTGAGATGCGCGCGATTTCATTGATCAGAAGCTGCTGAAGTTCATCCTTTTCAAAGGATTTATCAGTGCTTGCATCAAGCGCTTTTTTAAAGCTTAAGAGGTCGTCATGAAGAGTAAACAGAATTTTTTCATTGTGCCAGTCAACAATGAGCTCTTTGATAAAGGGACTATTTTTTCCTATTAAGAGCTCTTGTTCATTAGTGGAGGCCGATTTTTGCAGGTCAGCAAATGCTTTTTCGTAGTTCCATTCGGAATCTTCTTTCTTAAGAAATGAGACATTGTATTTTTTGAGAGCGCCAAGTGCTTTTGTTAGAACTTCTTCCTTTCTTTCAAGGATGCGAATTTTTGCTTTTTCATCAAAGAGCTGGGAAGAGTCTTTTTCTTCTACCTGTTTTGCAAGTTCAATACGTTTTAACTTCCATTCATCTTTCAGCTTCTGCATGGAAGAGGTAAGCACTTGAATTGCAGAGGCAGGATCTTGAATCGGACTTTGAGTAAAGGTGGTAAAAAATCTTTTGGTGATGGGCGATGAATCCCCAAACACATTCAAGTAAGATACGATGTTCATCGCGAGGTTATAGGTCAGCTCACTTGATGCGAAAGAGTTTCCATTTTCAATAATGGCAGCTAAAAGAAGAGAGGATTCGCTATTGCTTCCGGAAGCAGCTGCGAGCTCGCTTGCCCTATCCCAGATGATCTCTTTGTAAAGGGCATCATTTTTCTCTGCAAAAGTAAAGATTGGCTCAGCGCTTTTTGGAAGAGAGATAGGGATTTTTCGTTCGACCAAGACTTTTTTAGGATTTTCCTCTAGTTCCTGGGGAGATAAAGATAAAGATGCTGGTTGAAAGGGGATCAAGCTGCCAGCTCTTGGAAGATAGGCGCGGAATATATCGGCATCTTCGCTCTTTTGGAAAAGTACGGTAACTTGAGCAGGATTTTCCTTGTCTAAGGTGATAGATGCGGGCTTCACATGGAGAAGATCGCAAAAAGAATGGAGCCACTCCACAGATTCAGGTTCCAGGGCATTGACCCGGTCAGCGATGTTCACTGCAATCTCAGTTGCCTGAGGCTTATTTATGGCTTCTTTTAAGGGCTTTGTATAGTAGAAAACAGTGGGAAGGATGTTATAGATCGTTAGAGCAATAACAGCCAGGATGAGGATGAATTGCCATCTTTTTCGTGTTTCCATCGAGCCTCTATAGTTTTATAGGGAAAATGATAAAAATATTTCAAAGAATGAGGATAGCTGATTTTCCATCAATTGTAAATTTCTATTTCTGTCGTACGCCCTTTCTGAAAATCGTGAAGAGCTTGACGAGTCGATTGCAGACGAGTAGGTTCATAGGATGAAAGCCGCATTAAGGATATTCCTATAAAAAAGTTTGGTATACGAGTAAACCTTGCAGATAAAGAAGAGGAGAATAGGGAATGGGCCAAAGAAAATGCCACGAAGGCAGCGCCCGTAGTCTTTAGTGCTTCTTGTTTGTACTCTAATCGATCTATCATTTCCTTTAATAACTTTAAGATCTCTTTTCTTTCCTGCTTGTTATAGTCGAAAGGATTTACATGACAAGGTACAGTTTCTTTGTAAAGACGTCCAATTGGGAGGAGTCTTTCTGCAATAAGATCAGTCAATTGACAAGTAAGAAACTTCATTCGGGATTCGATCAAGCAATAACCTACGAATGGTATCAAACACACGGAATGAGGATAGTTGAAGCCAAGAGCAGAAGCCATGGATAAATAAATTTTTTAAAAGTTAAATGCTCGGAAGTTAATTGTAAACTTCTATTTCAGTGGGAAGGTCGTTTTGAAAATTATTTAAAGCTGTCTGAGTTGATGTCAGGTGGGGTGATTTAAGACCACTGCTCCGGATGGGGGACAGCCCTCCGAAGAAGTACACTATGCCAACCCAAAATGCTATAACACGAGGAACGAATGAATAGTTAGAAGCAATTTTAAAAGCGAATCCAATAGGTAAGAGCATTATAGCAGCGCCGCTGGTCCCAATAGACTCGCTTTCACATATTAAACGATCTACCTTTTCCGTTAATAGATTGACAATCTCTCTTTTTTCAAGCGAGTTAAAGATAGTAGGGGGTAGTTGATAGATTCTGTTCATAGAAGAAGGATAAGTACATGCAATAAGACCTTTTTCTTTAAGAAGCTTCTCTAATTTATCGGAAAGAGTTTTTATTCGGGCTTCAATCAAAAAATAGCCAATAATAGGAAGAACACAAACTCGAGAAGGATAATTATAGCCTGGGATTCTAGTCATAAAAATGTTTTTTATTTCCCGGATAATATATGTTTGATTTTTCTTTTTTTCAATGAGGAAATTCCATGGGAACGATACTTGTCACAGGGTTGCAATGGGGAGATGAGGGTAAAGGAAAAATTGTAGATATATTATCAGAAAAAGCCGATGTGGTAGTGCGATCTCAAGGAGGCAATAATGCCGGCCATACTGTTTTTGCTAAGGGGCAAGAATTTCGTTTCCATCTGATCCCTTCAGGGATTCTTTATCCGCAAACTAGATGTTTTGTTGCAGGCGGAACAGTTGTGAACCCAAAGGCTTTTTTGGAGGAGATCGCTACCCTTAAGAAACAAGGCATTGATTGTAAGGGTAGGCTCTTCCTTTCCTATTATGCACACGTCATTTTTCCCTATCATCAGATCTTAGACAAGTTATGGGAAGAGAAGAAGGGTAAGCTTGCAGTTGGTACCACCGGGCGTGGTATTGGTCCTTGCTATGCGGACAAAGCGAACCGGATTGGATTACGGATAGCAGATCTCATTTCTGAGGAGCAGCTTCGAGAAAAGCTAAAGATAGCCCTTCATTTGAAGAACGAGGAGCTAAAGAAGATTTTTAACAAAGACCCACTTTCATTTGAGGAGATCTTTCAGGAATATGCTGAATATGGAAAGAAGTTAAAGGAATATGCCTGTGATGTCGAAAGAGAGATCTTTGAAGCGGAAAGACAAAAAAAGAAGATAGTGCTCGAAGGCGCTCACGGCTCTCTTTTGGACACAACTTTTGGAACCTACCCTTTTGTTACCTCTTCTTCAACTATTGCGTCGGGAATCTGTCTTGGGGCTGGCATGGGTTCTGCGCCTCGAAAAACCATTGGAGTTCTAAAATCTTACTTTACTAGGGTAGGCAATGGCCCTTTTCCTACTGAGCTATCGGAAGAGGAATACGCACTTTTCCCTGACCGTTCTATTGCAAGAGAGGTAGGAACTACTACAGGTAGGATCAGAAGAATGGGCTGGTTTGATGCGCCCCTTGCCAAATATACTGCATCATTGAATGGCATTTCTTCTGTTGCCATAACTAAGTTAGATATTTTGGACGGGCTGTCTTCAATTAAAATTTGTACTGGTTACAGGTTCAATGGAAAAATGATCTCTTATCCTCCCGCCCTTTCGGAAGAACTGGCAAAAGTGGAACCTATCTATGAAGAGATGCCCGGTTGGAAACGATCCACTAGAGGGTTAAAAGACTATGCTGCTCTTCCCAAAGAAGCAAAAACCTATGTGGAAAGATTAAGTTCTTTAATAGGAGCGGAATTGGGGTTTCTTTCCTTTGGGCCAGACCGAGAAGAGACCATAGCTTTAAAAGATTTCTAAATCTATCATGAATAACCATGAAAGAGTCTGAGTTAGATCATTCGCGTATTCCTGAGCACATCGCGATCATGATGGATGGGAATAGAAGATGGGCAAAAAGAAAGGGCCTGCCTATTCTTCATGGCCATTATCAGGGCGCTGAAACTCTAGACAGAATTGTTACCGCTGCCATTGATCTTGGTATTAAGACCCTCACCGTCTATGCCTTCTCAACAGAAAATTGGAGCAGGGCCCTAAACGAAGTAAAAGGGCTTATGTCTTTACTCAAAGTCTATCTTCTTACAAAAAGAGAGAAGATGAAACGGGAAGGGGTGCAACTAGATACCATTGGAGATCTCTCTAGATTGCCCAAACGCGTAAATGAAATCTTAGATAAGACCAAAGAGATCACAAAAGAAGGTAATAAACTCCGGCTTGTCCTAGCTTTAAATTATGGCGCAAGATCAGAAATCACACGGGCCTTTACAAGAATGCTTGATGATTACCAAAATAAAAAATTTACAAAAGAAAAAATCGATGAAGAGATGATAGGGCGCTATTTGGACACACAAGGAAGAAAAGACCCTGAGCTGTTGATCCGTCCAAGCGGGGAAATTAGAGTGAGCAATTTTCTTCTATGGCAGATTTCCTATTCTGAAATTCATTTTACAGATGTTCTTTGGCCCGATTTTACTAAGTCCGATCTGATCAAGGCGATTGCCGATTACCAAAAAAGAGAAAAACGATTAGGAGGCTAAGGGATCTATGGCTGAATTTAACGATTTGAAAAAAAGGTTCCTGACTTCATTTGTTGCAATTGTTGTTCTTGCGCTTCTTTTGATCTTTGCTTATGCGCCATTTATGGACTGGCTTCTTTTTGCGGTAGTAGCTTTTGTTAGCTTTGCCTCGTGTTTAGAATGGGTCCATCTAGCAAAAGGAAAAGAGTTTCACCTACATAAAAGTCTTCTTTCCATTCTTTCCATTGGACAGGTGTTTTTTATTTTTCTTGGGGTTAAGACTGGCTTTAATCTCCTTCCTATTTTCTTCTTTTTCTTTGCACTCCTTCTCCTTTTTTTAGACCATTTCCGTAAAGTGGAAGGAGCCCTTGCAGAGATCGCTATTTCTGCCCTGCATCTTCTCTATTTAGCGGTCCCTTTAGGCCTTATCTTGTGGATTCTCTATGGGACCATGCCAAAACAAGATGGGAGAATCTGGACATTCTATTTGATCGCGGTGACCAAAATCACAGACGTTGCAGCCTATTTTTGCGGAAGAATCTTTGGCAGACGAAAACTTGCTCCTATCATTAGTCCTAAGAAGACTTGGGAAGGGGGAATCGGTGGATTTGTTCTGGCAATCATCGTAAGCGTTATTTTTTCCTTTTTCTCTAATGAAGAGACCTTTCGCTTGCCCTTAAGTACAGCAATTTTTTTAGGGATTGCTTTTGGGATTTTTTCCCAATTAGGAGATCTGTCTGAGTCGCTTCTGAAAAGAGATGTGAAGATCAAAGATAGTAGCGGATTGCCAGGGCTTGGAGGCATCATGGATACTTTGGACTCCTTACAATGGAACATTTTGATCCTCTTTTTCTTTCTACAATTCGAAGGATTTTAAGTTATGATTATCACGATAGATGGACCTGCAGGCACAGGCAAATCCACAATCGCTAAGAGGATCGCAAAAGAGCTTCAGTTTCTCTATTTTGATACCGGAGCTATGTACCGCTCCTTTGCCTGGCTTGTTTTAAAAAATAAAGTCGATCCTGCAAAACCAGAAGATGTTAAAAAACTACTCCATCATTTTTCTTTTGAGATACGCACGGATGAGAAGAACGAGAGAAGGTATTTCGTTCAGGGACATGAAGTAACCCATGAAATTCGTACTTTAGAAATTAGCTCGGCTGCTTCCCTTATTTCTGTTTATCCATCGGTCAGGGAAAAGATTGTGCAAATTCAAAGAAAGTATGCCAAAAAGAAAAACTGCGTCTTTGAGGGAAGAGATATGGGCACAGTGGTCTTCCCTAAGGCAGAGTTAAAAATTTATCTCACTGCATCTACAGAGATTCGTGCGGAGAGAAGATATCTAGAGCTAGCTGCCAAGGCCTCTCATGGAAAGGTAGATAAAGCTGAAATATTGAAAGAGATCGGCGAAAGGGACGACAGGGATACTAAAAGAGAAATATCTCCTCTAAAAAAGGCGCCTGATGCCTTCCTTATCGATACCTCCTTTTTGACTGCGGATGAAGTGGCTGCCGAAGTAAAAAAGCTTTATTATCAAAAAATCAGCAAAAAAAGAAGGCCCTTCTTCTATGCGCTTACCATTTTTGTGTGCTGGTCAATTTTAAAACTTTTTTTTCGTCTCAAAATCTACGGAAGAAAGCACATCCCAAAAGGTCCTGCGATCGTTGCTTCTAATCATGCCTCCAATTTAGATCCCCCTGTCATATCAGCAGGGATTCATGAGGAGATGCATTTTCTAGCGAAAGAGTCTCTTTTTAAAGTGCCAATTTTAGGAAAGATGATCAGTAATCTCAATGCTCACCCAGTAGGTAAGCAGGGAGGAGATGCAAAAATCTTTAAATTGATTTTAGAGGTTCTAGATAAAGGGGAAAAAATTCTTCTTTTTCCTGAAGGCGCTCGTACTTTAACTGGAGAGATGCAGCCTTTTCAACCGGGTTTGGGATTTTTAGCTTGGAAAGCAAAGTGCACTATCTTACCTGCGTATATTAAGGGGACTTTTCAAGCCCTGCCTCCGAATCAAAAATTCCCTAAATTATTTGTTCCTGTCTGTATTGCAATCGGATCTCCAATACTCTTTTCTGAATTTGCCCACTTAGAAAAAAGAGAGGCCATGGAGAAGATTGGAGAAAAAACAGAAGCCGCAATTATTAAATTAAAACAGTGGATAGATGATGGGGCAGTTGGCGATCCGCCGTAATACTATGTGGAAGAATCTGCTGTTATGCATCCTTTTTTCGACTTTGGTCATCCAGGCATTTCCTACTTGCATCTCTCCTGCACCTCTTTCAGAGTCATCCATGATTGAATTAAATAATCTACTCCCTTCAAATCCTTTTGTAATTCCCGCTGATGAAGTAAAGAAGATCCTTCAGATCACAGGTCTGCAGATCGAAGAATTGCTTGTTCAACTTATTCCAATTGCTAAGTCTTTTGCTCGCCCTCCCATTTCAAATTTTCAAGTAGGAGAAGCAGCTCTCGGGAAAAGTGGGAATATTTATCTAGGAGTGAATATTGAATTTTTAGATTTACCTTTGAATGCGGCAATTCATGGAGAACAATTTTTGATTGCAAATGCAAGAAATTGCGGTGAGACCGAAATTCTAATTATGGCACTGCCTGCTGCTCCTTGCGGCCATTGCAGACAA
This sequence comes from Chlamydiales bacterium, assembly GCA_035478555.1. Taxonomy (GTDB): domain Bacteria; phylum Chlamydiota; class Chlamydiia; order Chlamydiales; family SM23-39; genus DATIJO01. The sequence continues at coordinate 124 of DATIJO010000264.1, read as the reverse complement.
TTTTTAAATGATATAGATGAAACGGAGCAATTAAAGATTCTCATTCCTAATGTTCCTCCAAAATCTCTTTGCTCCTTATTGCCTGAACCTTTTGGTCCTAAAGATTTTGGACTTAAGGCTTGTT
>DATIJO010000263.1:0-5663 GCA_035478555.1 Chlamydiales bacterium | reverse complement strand
CCCAATCTTGCAGCTCTAGCAACAAGCTATCTCTTTCCACAGATCCATCAGAGGAAAAAAGAGTTTCAAGAACAACACCCTGAAGCCAAAGTAATTTCACTTGGCATTGGCGATACTACTGAGCCTCTTGCCTCCTCCATTACTGGAGCTTTGGTTGATATCTCCCAAGGGTTAAAAACCAAGGAAAGGTACATTGGCTATGGCCCTGAGCAAGGGATAGAGCCGCTTAGAAAAAAAATCGCCTCTCAGTTGTATGGAAATAAAATCTCTTCCGATGAGGTGTTTGTCTCTGACGGTGCAAAATGCGACTTAGGGCGTCTTCAAGTTCTTTTCGGAGGGGATATCACTGTAGGGGTTCAAGACCCCGCCTACCCCGTATATATCGATGGAAGTCTTATTCAGGGAGTCAAATCCATCCATTCTCTCCCCTGCTATCCTAAAAATGGTTTTTTTCCCGATCTGAACCTTTGCCCTAAGGTCGATCTTCTCTATTTCTGTTCTCCTAATAACCCCACCGGCGCTGTCCTGACCTATCCTCAAATGGAAGAGCTTGTAGCTTTTGCTAAAAAAAACAGGATGGTCATTCTTTTTGATGCAGCCTATGCTAGCTATATTCGGGATCCCAACATTCCTAAAACCATCTATGAAGTGCCCGGAGCAAAAGAGGTAGCGATTGAAATTGGCTCCTTTTCCAAATTAGCAGGGTTTACAGGCGTTAGGCTTGGCTGGACGATTGTGCCGGAAAATATCAAATATGAGAATGGTGCTTCCATTCGAAACGATTGGAACCGTATCAATACCACTCTGTTCAATGGGGCATCAATTATTGCCCAATGCGGTGGCATGGCAGCATTAGAGCCAAAGGGAAGGCAAGAGATTGACGCCCAAATCTCCTTTTATTTGGAAAATGCCAAACTCATTAAAGAGGCACTGCTGGAAAAAGGATATACTGTCTATGGAGGCGATCATGCGCCCTACCTTTGGGTCAGGTTTCCTAAAATGACCTCTTGGGAGGCGTTTCAGATGCTTCTGGAAAAGGCACATATAGTCACCACCCCCGGCTCAGGATTTGGCCCTAAGGGGGATGGTTTTTTACGCTTCAGCGCCTATGGAAAAAGGGAAAATATTCTGGAAGCTGTAAATAGGATTAAGAAGCTCGTTTTCTAGGAACTCTAGCACCTTTTTTTCTTGCTTCAGATAGACCAATTGCTATGGCCTGGGCCCTGCTTCTTACAGGTGTACCTGTTTTTCCGCTTTTTAGCTTACCGGCTTCGTATTTTTTGACTGCTCTTTTAACATACTCTTGCGAAGTTTTACTATATTTTCTCATAATACCTCCTATTAGATCCTATTTCCTCCACTTATAATGAATGAAAAATACAAACAAGATTTTTTTCGGGCAGGGCAGCTTGCTAAAGAGGTAAGGGCCTATGGTCTTTCCCTCATTAAAAAGGGAGCTTCCTACAATGAGACCATTGATAAAATCAGGGCTAAAATCCATACCCTTGGAGCAGAACCTGCCTTTCCCCCGCAAATAGCCCTGAACGATACAGCAGCCCATTTTCTACCTGAGCCGGGTACAGATATTATCTTTCAGGAAGATGTAGTAAAACTTGATATCGGCATCTGCTACCAGGGAGCAATAGGCGACTGTGCAGCTACTGTCGATCTTAGCGGCAAATATCAAAAACTTATTCTTGCTACAGAAGAGGCCCTGCTCGCAGCGGAAAATAGCCTCCAGGTGGGCATGCCTGTAAGGGAAATAGGAAGGATCATCGAAGAGAAGATCCTCCTTCATGGCTTTACTCCGATTAGGAACCTATCCGGACATGGACTAGGTTTTTATCAGATCCACACCTCCCCCCATATTCCAAACTATCATGATAGATCTACAGCTATCCTTAAGCCGGGAATGACCTTTGCTATTGAGCCTTTTGCAACTAATGGAAAAGGCCTGATCTTTGAAACTGAAAACCCTACCATCTTTGTCCTCACCGCTACCGCATCCTCTTATAAGAACCCTACTCCCCTTGTCCAAAGGATGCTTAGTTTCCGGGGACTTCCCTTTGCTCTTCATGATCTTGTAGAGGTCTGTTCTCTCAAGCTAGTCAAAACAGAGATCGCCCATCTTAAGAAACAGGGCCTCCTCGCAGAATATGGCCCTCTCATTGAAGAGGAAGGCGGTATGGTTGCCCAAGCGGAAAATTCTGTACTGATCGATGAAAAGGGAAAAGTTTTCATAACAACAAGATAGAAAGTAAATTAACAAAGATCGCCGGCCCATCTCCTCTGGGCCCCCCGGCGGCAGGATCGGCCCTACGGCCGGCAGGAGAGAATAAAAATATATTCCCATCTTGCCCGCCGAAGGCGGATCTTGCCGCCCAGGGGACCACGCGAAGCGGAGCTGGGCGATCTTTGTTATTTTTCTTCTTCTTGTTATTATTTTCTATTTTTACTACCTTGATTTTTCATTAATAAGAGGACTCCATGAACACCATAGATAGATTTATCAAAGAGCTAGATGAGAAGATTCAAAATAAGCACCTTTTGAAACATGAATTTTATGTTGCCTGGTCGGAAGGAAGATTAAGTAAAGAGTGCCTTCAAGAATATGCAAAAGACTACTACCATCATGTAAAAGCTTTTCCAATGTATCTATCTGCGTTACACTCCCATACTGAGGATGTAAAAACTAGAAAAGAGATATTAAAAAACTTGAACGAAGAAGAAGGCGGGTCTCCAAACCATCCTGAAATGTGGAGAAGTTTTGCTGTGCATCTAGGAGCAAAAGATATCGATAATCATACTCCTTCTTATGAGATCAAGAGCTTGATCTCCTCTTTTAAGGCTATTTGCTCAAAAGGCGACGTAGCCGATGGTCTTTCTGCCCTTTATGCCTATGAAAGCCAAATTCCTAGCATATCGGTCTCTAAAATCGAGGGCCTGAAGAAATACTATGGAATGAAAGATCCTGAACAATTTCGTTATTTCAGTGTCCATATTGCAGCAGATACAGAGCATGCAAGAGTGGAAAAAGAACTTTTAAAAGAGCATATTCCTCAAGGAAACATTCCTTCTGCTCTAAAAGCAGCTGACAGGATCCTGGAATGTCTTTGGGCTTTTCTTACCAAGCTCTGTCACAAGTACAAGATTACTGAATGCGTTAGCGAACATCCAAAGAGATCATCAGCGACAGCCCTGTAATCACAACCAATGAAAAGCGGAACATCTGCTTTGCCCAGAGGGTGTCGTTTTCGCTTTTAAATCCTTTTATGCAAAGAATCAGCCAAATTACGCCAAGTACTGCTGCTACAGAGAGATAGAAATAACCTGTATAGCCAAACACAAGCAGAAGAACGCAAGCTGATATAAATCCAAGGATATACAGAAGCATCTGTCTTTTCGTGGCATAGTTTCCCTTGAGAGCAGGAAGGACAGGAATGGAGGCGGAAACATAGTCGGAAAAGCGGTAGATGGCGATCGAGAAAAAGTGAGGCATCTGCCAGAGGACTAAAATAAGGAAAAAGAGAATAGCTCCAATATCAAGCATATTGCTTACGGCACAATAGCCTACAACAGGAGGGACTGCTCCCGCAATGCTCCCAATGAGCGTAGCTGATGTAAAGCGGTGTTTGAAAAAACTATATAGAACTACATAAATGATAAATCCAGCCACTGCCGTTAACACTGCTATCAAATTGGTAAATAGCGTAAGAAAAACTGTTCCACCAATCCCTAATAAACTTGCAAAAATGATCGCTTTATTGCTTGAAATGAGTCCTTTGGCTAGAGGACGGTTTTTCGTTCTCTCCATTTTTTTATCGCTCTCGCGGTCGATAAAGTTATTAAAGACACAGGCAGAAGCTATGATCATCCCAAGGCCTATCATAGTCATCAAGAAAAGAGAAGCCTCGAAATGTCCTCTTGAAGCAAGAGCAAAACCGCTTGCGGTAGTGATTAAGTTTCCCATTATGATGCCGGGTTTTGTTAGTAGGTAGTAGGTCTTAATCATATTCCTTCGTGCTCCGCCATTTGCTTCATATCCATTTCAGTCATCATTCGATAATCCAGGTTAGCCATAATCCAAAGAGATCCTATCACAACGATAGCAACGATCAGGAGCATAAAGAGAAATGCCATTACGTTCCACCTGGGCTTTTCTTCTTTTCCCAAATGGAGAAAGAAGATGAACTGCACGATCATTTGGACCGTGGCAAAGATCACTACGATTGAGATGAGCGCGTTTTTTGAGAACAGGTGCTTCAAAACAGCTACATAAGAAAGAGCCGCAAATAATACCGAGATAAAAAAGCCAGAAAAGTAGGATTTGTATGTCCCAATCTCAGCCCACTCGAGGTGCTTATTCCAGCTTTCTTTCATATTGCCCCCAATAAATAGACTATGGAAAAGATAAAGATCCAGACAATCGCAACAAAATGCCAGAAGAGCTTAAGGCAGGTAAGACGTCTAAGAGTTTGTTCGGTTATACCCCGGAAATGCACCTGCATGATCATAACAACGATCCAGAGAAGGCCAGCTACAATATGCATTAAATGAGTTCCTACAAGCGTAAAGTAGGCAGATAAGAAGGCGCTTCTTGTCCAGCTGTTTCCGCTATTGACAAGTCCCACAAGATCGCCAAAGACCATGACAAGGAAAATAGATCCCAACACTAAGGCGGCTAGTAGCCAAGCTAGCACTCGTTTCTTGCCATGCTTTACAGCGGCAATTTCAAGGGGCCCTACAGTGAAGCTGCTTGCAAAGATAATCAAAGTCTCAATAAAAGCTGTTGGAAGGCTAAAGAGTTCTTTTGCGGATGGGCCTCCAAAGGTGTTATTCTGCAGGACTGCATAAGCTGCAAAGAAGGTTGCGAATAGTACGCAGTCGGTCATCAAGTAAAACCAAAAACCAAAGACGGTTTTGGAGAGAACTTCTTGTGAATGATTATGCTCTGTCATGTGGCTGCCCTATGTCTTGCTTCGATCTTTGCCACTTCATCTGCATTGACATAAAAATCAGTACGATCATCTGAAAGACGAATGATTACTGCAACAATCATCATAACCATGGTTAAAATGGCGAGCCAAAAGATGTACCAGACCATGGCAAACCCAAAGACAAAGCTTAAAGCGCCGATATAAAATCCGTAGGGAGTGTTCTTGGGCATGTGGATATCCTCATACTCAGTAGGAAACTCTACACCTTTAGCTTTCATCGCCCAGAAAGCATCTCGTTCATGAACTACGGGCGTTACAGCAAAATTATAAAAAGGAGGAGGAGAGGATACTGACCATTCCAAAGTTCTTCCGTTCCAAGGATCTCCCGTCACATCTCTATTTTGCTTACGATGTTTGAAGCTCTTAAAAATCTGCACAAAGTGAAAACCGATTCCAAAACAAATGAGGACTACTCCCACCGCCGCTACAATAAACATAGGCGTCCATCCGAGTGTTCCATCATAGTGGTCTAATCTCCTAGTTGCTCCCATCAGTCCCAACATATAGAGAGGGAAAAGCGCTCCAAGAGTACCTACAAACCAGCACCAAAATGCGTACCTTCCCAATTTTTCATTGAGGGTGAAACCAGTAATTTTGGGGAACCAGTAGGTAAAGCCGGCGTAAAATCCAAATAAGACCCCTCCAATCACCATCGAATGAAAATGC
>DATIJO010000262.1:0-7581 GCA_035478555.1 Chlamydiales bacterium | reverse complement strand
TGATCCAGCGGATGGGCGCCTTTTCTAATTGGTTATGCGCAGCGTTCTCTCTTGCCCAGGCAACCATTGGCTTGGAAGCATCCACGTGACAAACGGATGCGCCGCATTTAGCTGCAGCTAACGTGGCTGCTCCGGAATAGGCAAAAAGATTTAAGAAACTACTCCCCTTTTTGAGCTTTTTAGTGAGATAGCTCCATAAAAACTTATGTTCCGGAAAGATCCCAACGTGTCCAAAATCGGTGAGCATCGCTTTTAGCATCATTCCATCAATAGAGACCACCCAAGAGGAGGGAATTTTTCGTTTGATCTCCCATCCTTTTTTTCCTTCGCGGGTAAACCTTGCGTCCGCTCTGTCCCACTCTTTTTTGGAAAGTCTTGGCGTCCAAACTGCCTGCTGGCAGGGACGTATCAGCACTACTTCCCCAAATGCCTCTAATTTTTGGCCATCTCCTGAATCTAAAAATCGATATTCAGTCATGCGAACATGGGGGGTGTATGAGATTCAACATATTTCAGAAGAGAAAAGAGACAAAAGTTGGTGGTGTATTCGATGATCCAAGATCTATTTCTCCCCATCGCTTTAAATCGTCCTGCTATCACCTCTTTGCCCCTTTCTGCAAGTGCAAGATAGACCGTTCCTACCGGCTTCTCATCGGATCCGCCTGCAGGTCCTGCGATGCCCGTAACAGCTAAAGCATAGTCGCAAGATGTGCATTCTAGAACACCTTTGGCCATTTGAGTGACAGCCTCTAGGCTCACCTCACCATTTTCATCTAGAGTTACATGAAGAAGATTCTCTTTCAGTTCATTTGAATAGGAAACAATAAAACCTAGAAAATACTCTGATGATCCTGGAAGAGAAGTCAGCCTTTTGGCGATCGATCCGCCGGTACATGATTCCGCAAGTGCAAGCGTCTTTTTTTTGCTAATGAACATCTTATGCACCGCTTCTTCTAGACTCCCTGTTTCGGAATCAAAAAAGTGATTTTTAAATTCAGCTTTCACCTTTTCTTTGGCTGCAATCAGTTTAAGTCTTTCTTTTCCGGAAAAAGCTACATGGAGAACGCCCAGGGATGGATAGAGTCCTACTTCGATCCCTTTTTCTAATTTTAAAGAGGAGAGATAACTATCGACGGGATTTTCAGAAAGAATGGCAAAATAGGTGTCCTCAATGTACTGTTTTTCCTTTAGGGGATTGTGCTTAGTGAGAAATGGAACAGCTTCCAATAAAAACATCGCTTCCATCTCTCTAGGAATACCCGGCAGCGCAATGATTGTCTTCCCCTGCTCAGAAAAAGCAAAACCCTTAGCAGTCCCAAGCGAATTGTTCAAATGACTTGCATGATTGGGAAAGATCTTCGCAAGTATTGCAGATGTTAGGTCGTCTGAAGTTGGCCCAAGCCCGCCTGTTGTGATCACAATATTCGAACGTCTGAATGCATCCGTTATACTCTCCTCAATCACTTCAGGAACATCGGAAATAACGGTATGTCTTGTTACTTTATAGCCCCTCGTATCTAATTCTTTAGATAAAAAGGCTGCATTCGTATTTACGGTGAACCCCTTTAATACCTCTTCTCCGATCGCTAGAATTTCAATGTTCATACTATCACCTGAATTCCATGTTCTTTGAGCATTGGATGGCAAGAAATCCAGGAGAACATCTCCTTGCCCAATCTAAAGGGAACATTTACTTTTTTATTATCCGGAAGAATAAAGGGTGTAGGAAGGGTAAAATCCCTAGACCATTTACGAAACTTTTGAAACAAGATTTGATTCTTGCTCTCCTTTTGCACTTCACCCGTTTGCGCATCTAAGAAAATACCGGGATAAGAAAAGGTAAGCCCCCAGAAGATGCCATCTTTTCCCATTGCTCCGCTATGAAAAGAAGAATCGACGGAAGAAATACGGAAAAAATGAGCTTGTACCTGCACAACAGGCTCTACTACTTTTACAAGACACCTATCTTCTAATGGATGAAGATAGACGCTGTCTGGAAAAAGGGTCACTGCAAGAGGCAGCATCTTTTTTAAAGTCTCTCTAGATATCTCTCCCCTTTTTAGCTCTTCTAATATTTCGTCATAATAAGAGAGAAAGGAACCGATAGAGAGAGATACCTCTTCTTTTTTTAGTGGAGCGCCAATCAAATAAAGAGATACGCCCTCCCATTCATGAAAAAGAGATTGCAGTTCAGACACCGACGGAAAAACAGAAATATGCACCCATTTGGACGCTTGAAAAGCTCCTTTTAGCATGGCTTCTTTCTCACAAAAAGAGAGGGCAGGAACATCAAAAAGACGCCGATACAGATCAGGCTATCGGCAATATTAAAAAGAGGGAAGGTGTAGCCCCAAAAATTAAAATGAAAAAGATCGATCACGTGGCCATAGAGGAAATAATCGATAATATTCCCCGTAGCTCCGGTAATAATGAGAAGGAGGGGAAGATTTTTTTTGGAATCCTTGTTCCAAAAAAGAGCATAAAACATGAGAACAAGAACAAGAGCGCATCTTACAAAAATCAGAAGTTTGGAATGTTCTGCAAAGAGCCCCCAAGCAGCTCCCTTGTTTTCTACTCTATTTAAAGAAAAACTAATGCCAAAAAGATTTTCAAAAACTCCTATTCCGCCGTAAGGGTAAGAAAAAGAGCTGATTTTTGGCAGAAAGTGGCCTGCCCAGGACTTTACACCTGCATCTAACGCAAGAAGCGTCAAAAAGGAAAGTAGCCAATTCCTTTTTTTTAAAATATTTCACCCCTCTCAAGCTTCTGCTGGGCCTCTACTGTCATGGTTGCATAAGGAATTGCCTCTTGTCTTGCTCTTGGAATTTCCTTGCCGGTGATGTCGCATATGCCAAAAGTTCCCTCGTCGATCTTTTCTAGAGCACGGTCAATTTGTCTAAGGATTTGAAATCCTTTTGTGCTGACTTCCATGCTGATGGTCTTGCCAAAATCGTCGGTGCCTTCATCCGCCTGATGTTGGGAATAGCCCCGTTTTTCATCGATCTCTTTTACCTCTTCAGCGGTTCCTTGCAAGAGATGATTAATTTGATTTTTCATATCTTCTAAAATCTTTCGAAACTTATCTAGTTCAGCTTTTTTGTAGGTCATTAAGGGTTCCTCTCTTCAGGTTGCAATGATTGAACATGCTGCTCGAGCGCAGGTCGGCTCTTTAGAGCCGAATAAGCCGAGCTATCTATACGGGCAGAGGCCAACAGGTCCTGCCTCTTTAACATGGAGGAATCTCCTTCCTTACAGGAAGGAGTCCATCAATGGCTTCCATGAGTTCGTCTATTTCTTTAAATCTTCTATAGACACATGCAAAACGGATGTATGCGATCACATCCAATTTCTGCAAATGTTCCATTACAATTTCCCCTAGCTCCCTAGTAGATATCTCGTGAATTTGCCGATCTAAAAGATCTTTGGTGATCTTATTTGCCAATGCTCTCACTTGATCATGGCTGATCTTCGTATGACGGCAAGCAGCATCCAAACCATTAATCATTTTTGGCTGCTGAAAGTCCTCGTAAGTGCCATCTCGTTTTTTTACTTGAATAACAAGATCCACTGTTTCAAAAGTGGTGAAACGCCGAAAACAGTGCAAACACTCCCTTCGTCTTCGAACCTGACTGGTCTCTGTGGCATTTCGAGAATCGGTTACTTTTGATTCTTCAAAATTACAAAATGGGCATCTCACGCTTTACTCCTGTTTACGAGCATCTCCTAATGCTAGTAGAAAATAATTTTTTCGCAATAAAAACGGAGGAGGTGGGATTCGAACCCACGATACGTTTGTGGCGTATACACGCTTTCCAAGCGTGCTCCTTAAGCCGCTCGGACACTCCTCCAAATAAAGTATAATAAAGTATTTTATACGGCTTAAGCTCTAAAGACTATAATCGATGAGGGCTTTCAATTGAAGTTTTTTTCTATTTAAGCTATGCTTTACGCATGCAATTTTTGATTCTTCTTTTTGCAGCTTTTCTAGCGTCCTGCGGTAAGGCACCCCAAGAAAAAATTGAGAGACCAAAAGCTTTTGTAAGCGTGGCCCCCTATAAATATTTTGCTGACAAGATCGCAGCCGGCCATATTGACGTTCAAACGATTGTTCCTACAGGCGTAAGCTCCCATAGTTATGAGCCAACACCTAGAGAAACTGCGCTCCTTGAAAAAGGAGAGATCTGGTTTCAGATCGGGGACTCATTTGAAAAAAAGATTTCACCTGTTCTTTTGGAACATAAGAAGGACTTAGAACTAGTTGACATGCGGCAAGGGATTTCTTTAATTGAAAGTGAATGTCAAGGCCAATGCCACCATGACCATGACAGGGCCGATAACCATATTTGGCTCAGTCCGAAGCTTGCAAAAGTCCAATCCAAAAAAATTGCCGATGTCTTTGCCAAAAAGTATCCGAAATATGCAGATGAGTTTTATCAAAACCTCTCCTTGTTGGAGAAGGAATTAGATCTGCTTGATGCAGAGATCCATGAAACCCTAGCCTCAAGCGCAAACAGAGTGATGTTGGTAAGCCATCCGGCCTTTGCTTATTTTTGTAAGGATTTTGATTTTAAACAGCTTTCAGTGGAAGTGGATGGGAAAGATCCCCTGCCTCAGCAAATGGAAGAACTTATTCAAAAGACATCTGAGAGTGAAGTATCGATTGTGCTCTTGATTCCCCAGTACAACAATAAAGGCGCGAAACTTCTTTCCCAACATTTAAATGTACCTTCTGCTACAGTCGATCCCTACGCAGAAAATTATAGCGAAAACTTAAGACATATTGCTCAAGTTCTTGCACAGTAACTACGAGTCTATGAAAGAAAAGCCCATAGTCCAATTTACGGATCTCTTTTTTTCCTACGACAAAGTCCCCATTTTGGAAAATGTCAACATCAAGATTTTTCCTGGCGAATTTATTGGGATCATTGGCCCCAATGGCGGGGGAAAAACCACCCTTTTAAAACTGATCATGGGCTTTCTAAAACCCATACAAGGGACAATAACTAGGGAAGATCTAAAAATAGGCTACGTTCCTCAAACAAACCGTTTGGACAAATTGTTTCCTATTACTGTTTTTGAACTGGTCCTCATGGGAATTATGGATGAAGCCAGATGGTTTGGAAAATTCTCTAAAGAGAATAAGGAAAAAGCTTATCAAGCTCTTGAAAGGCTCCAGCTTCTTCCTCACGCAGACAAAACCTTTGGTTCTCTTTCAGGAGGACTTGCTCAAAGAGCGCTGATCGCAAGAGCATTAGTATCCGATCCTGAAATCCTACTTTTGGATGAACCTACTGCCAGCATCGACACCGAAACAAAAAAGAAAATTTATGAAATTTTAGGCGAGTTAAAAGGTACAATCACCATCTTAATGGTCACGCACGATCTAAATATCGCAATAGAGAAAGTAGAGAGAATATTGATGGTGGAAAAGAGTGTCTCTTCCTTAACACCAAAAGAGGTCTGTAAACATTTTGGCGTGGGCCTCTATCATACTCCCCTTAAAGAGCTCAAATGATGGACTTCTTGACTCCCCTTTTTAACCCCTTTTTGCAGCATGCTCTCATCGCGGCTATTTTGGCCTCTTTTGCAAGCGGTGTGATTGGAAGCTATGTGGTAGTGAAAAGGATCGTATTTATTAGTGGAAGCATCGCTCACTCGGTCCTGGGCGGAATGGGACTATTCCTCTGGTTAAAAAGGGTCTACGGAATTGACTGGCTAGAGCCTATTTACGGAGCTTTTTTAGCGGCGATCCTTTCCGCTCTTTTGATCGGCTGGATCTCTCTTCGATTCAAACAGCGAAAAGACGCCGTCATCGCGAGCATCTGGTCTACGGGCATGGCAGTCGGGGTAATCTTTGTATCACTCACACCCGGATACAATGTGGAGCTGATGAATTTTCTTTTTGGAAACATCCTTTGGATCACTAAAACCGACCTCTGGCTTCTGCTTATTTTGGACCTCTTTGTCCTCTGGGTAGTAGGAAAAAATTATTTCAAGTTCCTAGCAGTTTGCTTTGATGAAGAGCAGGCGGTTTTGCAAGGGGTTCATGTAGAAAGGACCTATCTTCTTCTGCTTTCGCTTGTTGCCCTTTCAGTCGTTCTACTCATTGAAATCATCGGCGTAATCCTAGTGATCGCTCTTCTTACTTTGCCACCCACTATCGCGGGACTTTTTACCAGAAAACTCTCGAAAATGATGGTCTTCGCAGTGCTGCTTACTATTATTTTTAATGTAGTAGGGGTTTTCCTCTCCTATCAAATCAACTGGCCAATGGGAGCTACCATTGCTCTTCTGGTGGCCGCAGCCTATCTATTTTCACTGTTAGTAAAAAATTCAGTTGCAATTGGTCAAAAAATATAACGCTTTCTTGACATTCCATAGGAGATTCTCTTATTATGTTTTCACAATTTTGATCCGGAGGACAAATGTACGCTATTATCGAAACAGGCGGAAAGCAGTATCGCGTTGAAAAAGGCGATGTAATTGATGTTGAACTTGTCGAACCGTCCAAGGAAAAAGCAGTAACTTTTAGCAATATTGTACTTTTCCATAACGGCACAGATGCAAAAATTGGTATACCCTATGTGAATGGTTGCCAGGTAGAAGCAGAGATCTTAGGTGAAGTGAAAGGCGATAAAGTGATCGCTTATAAATACACTCGAGGAAACTACTACCGCACAAAAGGCCACCGCCAAAAGTATTCTAGAGTTAAAATCACTGAAATCAAAGGAAAGTAACAATGGCACATAAGAAAGGACAGGGCTCCACTAAGAACGGAAGAGATTCAAACTCGCAAAGACTTGGCATCAAAGCCAATGATGGACAATTTGTAACTTGCGGCAGCATCTTAGTTAGACAAAAAGGAAACAAATACCACCCTGCGAAAAACGTTGGTACCGGCAAAGATTTTACTCTTTTTGCTCTTACTGATGGCGTTGTGAGCTTTAAAAAGACAACCAAAACTTTTGTCTCTATCGTCCCTCAAGACCTCTAATTCCCCCTCAAACGACCACAGAGGAAATTAGAAATAAATAATCTGTGGTTTTTTATTTTATATGTTCGTAGACACAGTCAAATTACAACTTATAGCCGGAAAGGGCGGCAATGGAGTCATTGCCTGGAGAAGGGAAAAATTTGTCCCGAAAGGCGGCCCATCTGGCGGCAATGGCAGCAAGGGCGGCTCCATTATTTTCAAAGCTACTCCTCAAATCTTTTCTTTAGATCATCTACGTAATCACCGCATCGTAAAAGCAGAAAACGGCGGAAGCGGCGGACCCAATAATAGACAAGGAAAGACGGGCCAGACCCAAGAGATTGCCGTTCCTCTAGGAACGCTCATAAAAGATGCCCGTACAGATGAGGTGCTCGCCGATCTTACCGAAAAAGATCAAGAAGCGCTGATCTGCCAAGGCGGAAAGGGGGGAAAAGGGAACTCTTTTTTTAAAACCTCAACCCATCAGGCCCCTCACAAGTGCACAGAGGGTAAAGAAGGAGAAACAAGAGAAGTAGTAGTAGAATTAAAGCTGATTGCGGATATCGGTCTTATAGGAATGCCAAACGCCGGAAAATCCACCTTGATCT
>DATIJO010000261.1:0-3536 GCA_035478555.1 Chlamydiales bacterium | reverse complement strand
TTTCGTAATTTTCTAACGGCTCTCCCATCCCCATGAAGACAATATGGCTTACCCTTTCGCCTTTTGGTTGAAGATGTTTTTGGATCAGAAGGACCTGTTCCACGATTTCGCCTTTCTCTAAATTGCGGAAAAGCCCCTCTTTGCCTGACGCGCAAAAAGCGCACCTAGCAGGACAACCTACTTGAGAAGATACGCAAACTGTTCTTCTATCACCTGACATGATCAAGACCGATTCCACAAGTTTTCCATCGGGAAGCTCCCAAAGAAATTTTAGGGTTTCATTGTCGGATGATGTCTGAACTCTTTTTTCTTTAAGAGCAGGTAGTGAAAATTCCTTTGCGAGCATTTCCCTGAGAGACTTCTTGATATTGCTCATCAAGGAAAAATCTAGACAAAGTTTTTGATAGACCCATTCAAAGAGCTGTTTTGCGATAAAGGGTTTTTCCCCTTTTTCCACGAGCCAAGCTGAGAGATCTTCAAGTGTAAGCGAACAAAATGCTTTCATGGCGAGGAAGTATAGCAGAGAGGCGTATAGATGTCATCTTGCATATAAAATCTTTAATTGATAAGTAGAAGATATGTACTATCAGCCTCACCACCCAGTACTTGCATTTTTTATTCGCTGGTACCAGCGCTTCATCAAATGCTTTAGCAGCTTGCAGTCGCTTTTTTTGTTCTTTGCCAGGCTTGTCTGGGGCCATCAATTCCTACTCTACGGCACAATCGATGGCGGGGTTCTAGGAGGATTAGAGATGGCCGGAGGAATTCTTCTATTAGTAGGATTTTTCTCCAGAGGCGCAGCTTTTCTTTTAGGCCTGGATATGTTGATCACAATAGCTTCTGAGCATATCCATACCTTCTTTAATCTTGAGTTTCTGATGGATCCCTTTGTTTTGATCCGAGTAGAACCATTTCTATTATTTATGGCCTGCCTTTTGATCCTGATCTTCGGCCCTGGAAGACTTTCTCTAGATGGCTGGATTAAACGACTCCTTGACAGAAGGCACCTGCTCGATTAAAATTTTCCGAAATGACAAAACAAGCTTCCCTTTTAGACACTTTAAAACCTATCGTTGCTCTTGCAAAAAGACGCGGATTTGTCTATCCCGGCTCTGAAATTTACGGCGGCTTTGCGAACACCTATTCTTACGGCCCCTACGGTGCAGAGCTGAAAAAAAATATCAAAGATCTCTGGTGGAAGACGTTTGTCCATAACAGAACCGATATGGTCGGTATAGATGGACCAATCCTTCTTCATCCCCTCGCATGGAAGGCCTCAGGCCACTTAGAGGGCTTTAACGATGCGATGGTCGACTGCAAGAATTGTAAGTCCCGCTTCCGCGCAGACCAGCTAGCTGAAGAGTCCCTTCGCACAAGCATGGATGGCAAGAGCCTAAAAGAGCTTACCGAGATCATACAAAGAGAAGTCAAATGCCCTAAGTGCGGCGCAAAAGATTTTACTGAAGCTAGATACTTCAACCTCATGTTCCATACGCCAATTAGCAAAACAGGCGGCCCTGAAGTTGCCTACCTTCGTCCTGAGACTGCTCAAGCGATCTTCTTAGATTATAAAAATATTATCGACACCATGAGGGTCAAACTCCCCTTCGGTGTTGCTCAGATCGGAAAAGCCTTCCGCAATGAGATCACCCCCGGAAACTTCATCTTCCGCGTCATTGAATTTGAACAAATGGAAATTGAGTACTTTATCCGTGAGAAAGATTGGGAGAAGACCTTTGAAGATTGGCTAGATTCTATGAACCAGTGGTGTGAACTGATCGGCCTTAGAAAGGGCCACTATCACATCAAAGAGCACCAAAAAGAAGAGCTCTCCCACTATTCCAAAAGAACCGTAGACATTGTCTATGACTTTCCTTTTGGAAGAAGCGAGCTCTACGGCCTTGCTTACCGTACCAACTTTGACCTCACAAAGCACATGCAATTCTCAGGCACTAACCTGGAATACCATGACCTAGAGGCCAAAGAGAAGTTCCTCCCCCACGTGATTGAACCAACCTTTGGGGTAGACCGCACTATTCTTGCCCTTCTTTGTGATGCTTATGCTGAAGAAGAGCTAGAAAATAATGAGATGCGCACAGTCCTTCGCTTTGCCCCTCGCATTGCCCCTGTAAAAGCTGCCATATTCCCTCTCATGAAAAAAGAGGAGTTAGTGAAAAAAGCAAATCAGATCTTCAGGCATCTGCAAAATGTCTTCTACTGCGAATATGATGAGTCAGGCGCAATCGGCAGAAGATACAGAAGGCAAGATGAGCTTGGCACACCTTTCTGCATCACCATTGACTTTGAAACACTAGAAAACGATACCGTGACAGTCAGAGAGAGGGATTCGATGAAGCAGATACGCCTTCCCTCAAATGCACTTCTCAATTACCTAGTCGAAAAGATCAATTAGTAATGTTTTCTGATTACAAAACTTGCGAAATAGGCAATTGCGGCAGCAGCCATTGCAGTCAGCAGCACTACTTTTGGAGTACACCAAGATCTTTTAAGAGCTGGAGTACTTTTAGCAGTTGGGGCTTTACATACATCTTTATGACCTGCTTCCCAATGCTTTGTTTGACAATCAGTGGAACAATAGATAGCGGTTTTGCAACGAGAACATCTCTTTATTGATCGACCGAATTCTAGGGCCAAAGGTGCAGGTGTTGAGCATGGAACATAAGAACATCTTTTTGTTAAGGTGACTCCGAATTCATCAACGCTTTTACTGAGTGTTGCTGCAACTTCCTCAATACTTGTAGCTCCCGTTTGGGCAATCATTTCTTGTTGAATTTTGTTGATTTCTCGCTTCACGTTTTTTTCGGCTCTTTGAAAATCTGACAAGTTGGAAGGCGTTGACTGCATTTTTACAGATTTCAGGACTTCCATCATCATATTATCATCCCAAGTTGGGGAAGCCCTACCACTTCTAACCTCATCAATTCTTCTACGTACTGTTTCGTTTATTTTCTCTACGGCTTGCTCTAGCTCTGCATCGGTTAAGTTAGGAATAGTACCCACAGCTCGCAATTGTTTGAATTGCGTTAATGTCAGGGGTTTAAAAGAGCCTGTGTAACTTACACCTCCAGGTCTAGAAATGATAAACGGTTGGCTACTTGTAGCAGAAGCTGCTTGGGACATAATTATTTCTCCTAATTTTTCTATTTTTAATATAGATATTATAAATTAAATTTAAATAAAATTAAATTAATAAAATAATTTTTATATATTAATTATAAATGATGGTAAAAAATTAATTGATTTTAGGTCTATTACGCTTAAGCTCATCGAACCTACGAGCCAGATTCTCAACCTCTTCTTGGGAGGATTGGCCGCTAAGGATGCGGGATTTGATCTCTTCTCTTTCGAGAAGCCAGTTACGATCGTAGATCTTTTGGATAGTCTCTGCAAAGCACTCTTCAGCTCTTTCAGGATTGACCTTCTTTTGTAGGATCTCAGAGAGGAGGAGCTGCTCTTCCGGATTTTCAAGATGTATAGCAAGGGTAAGAAGGTCTTGAGCGTCTTTGCCTTTTTCT
>DATIJO010000260.1:0-5941 GCA_035478555.1 Chlamydiales bacterium | reverse complement strand
CGATCCCTTTTTGCTGGTAGATAGAGAGGAACTGGGAGAGTATTTTCTCATCGGTTGAGTAGTAGACTTTGCCCTTTGTTTTTTTTTTGTTCTTCTCTAAGTACTCTTCAATAGTAA
This sequence comes from Chlamydiales bacterium, assembly GCA_035478555.1. Taxonomy (GTDB): domain Bacteria; phylum Chlamydiota; class Chlamydiia; order Chlamydiales; family SM23-39; genus DATIJO01. The sequence goes on along the minus strand of DATIJO010000260.1, from coordinate 5,824 downwards.
CCCACGAGCCGTCGGTTTTTTTCCATACGAGGAACTCTTTAGCTCTTTCGTAGAACTTATCGTCATTTAGGATGCCAAGCTTTACGATCATCTCAATGTCTTGGAAGTGAGATAGGAATTTCTCTTTATCCATCTTGTAGAGAGAAGAGAGCTTATCGCAGATCTTTTTAGAGACGTGCTGACCTAACTGTTTCACAGTGCGGTCCATCTGCAAGTAAGATCTGGATACATTCAGAGGGATATCTGGGCTATCGATCGCTCCCTTTAATACTGTTAGATAATCAGGAAGAATCTCTTTGCAATTATCAGAAACAAAGACGCGGTTGCAAAAGAGCTTGATATTGCTTTGAGAAAAGTCGAAGCGCTTATGGATTTTTGGAAAAAAGAGGATCCCTTTTACGTTGAAGGGATAGTCCACATTGAGGTGTACCCAGAAAATTGGATCGGGATCAAGAGGATAAAGATCGTGATAGAATTCGATGTATTCTTTTTCGGTAGCATCGGAGGAGTTCTTGATCCAGAGAGGATCTTTATTATTGATATGTCTGCCATTTAAAAAGATGGGATAGGTGAGATAGGCACAGAATTTACGGAGGATCTCTTCGATCTTATGATCTTCTAAATATTCATCGCTCTCTTTATCAATAAAGAGGCGGATGATCGTGCCTCTTCCAACTTTTGTTCCCTCTTCGATTGTATAGCTGCTCGATCCATCGCAAGACCAAAAGACAGGTTTTTCATTCTCTTGATAACTTAAAGTTTCTATCTCTACCTTTTCGCTTGCCATGTAAGCAGAGTAGAAGCCCAGTCCAAAGTGGCCGATGATCTGCTCTTTCTCTTCTTTGCCCTGATATTTTTCAATAAACTCTTCAGCGCCTGAAAATGCGATCTGTGCAATGTACTTTTCTACCTCTTCTGACGTCATCCCAATGCCGTTATCTTTGAATTCAAGAGTTCGATTAGGCTTATCGATTGTGATGTCAATGCGGAAGGAGTCCTCGATTCCTGAGATGAGCTTAAATTTGGTAATCGCATCGGTTGCGTTAGAAACAAGTTCTCTTACAAAAATGTCCTTTTCGGAGTAGAGCCACTTTTTGATGATAGGGAGTATATTTTCACTGTGGATCGAAAGAGTGCCTTTAGCCATAAAAACCTATGAGATTATATAGATATCTTACTAACCAGGTGTTAATAAATCCAATACTTGATTTTTCTCCCCCTTCGTACTGTCTACGAGACTCAGTAATTTGCCTTGCAAAAAAACTATTTTTTATCTTTCAATGGGCATATTAGGTTTAATTGGAGAATATTTTGATGAAAAGACTAATTATAGCATTAACTTTGTTTTTCAGCACAGGATTGCCTGCTGCACAAGAATGTCCTCCTACTTCACCTTGTTGTCCGAGTCCGCAACCTCCTATTTGTTGTGAATGCTATGTGCCAAGCTATTATGATTTACAGTGTGACTTAGGCGTATTTATCTATGGAGATTTTCTTTATTGGTTTGCGAGAGAAAATGACCTGTCTCCTTGCATGACTGTTACATCACAGCCAACCCTAACCCCCAATTTTATTAATTATTTAGCCGCTGTAAACACTAATCAATTCGAAACAAAATGGGCTCCAGGTTTTCGAGTTGGCTTAGGGTATAATACTACTCACGATGGGTGGGATATTGACGCAAACTATACTTGGTTCCAGATCAAAAAACATCAGGTATTCAATGTTCCTGGATTTGGATCAGCTGGCGCACCTTTTTATCCTTCTATTGGCCAATTAGCTCTATTAGATCCTTGGATAAATCCTCAAAATTTCAATAATTCTCCGGCCTTTACGAATCCTGCGTTTGATACTATACAAGCTCTCTGGCGTCTTAAGTTGAATCAAATTGACTTAGATTTGGGCAGGAAATATTGGTTGGGCCAATTTACCGCAATGCGTCCGTACATAGGAATAAGGGGAGCATGGTTTACCACAAGATTCAATAATGTAGCATCCAGTAATGCTGTATTCTCCAGCACCTATACCTTCAATACTTTTTCCGATAAATTTAAAAATAATATATGGGGAGTTGGCTTAATAGGCGGCTTTCAACCAGAGTGGCATTTTTGCCAAAATTTTCTTCTCTTTTCTAATTTAGATGTTTCCCTTCTTTGGGGGAAATTTAAAACTCATAAAAACGAAAACTATACTTCCTTCAATCCTTCTGGAGTAGCTACGCTTAATTTTCAAAATTTCTTCAATAATATTTTTTTTAAAATGCAAGCGGTATTAGATCTAGGAATAGGTCTTCGATGGGAAGAAACTTGGTGCTATCGTATAAGAACCTATCTGGATATTGGGTGGGAGTACCATTTTTGGTTTGATGTGAATAATCGCATTAAATATCAGGCCTCTTTTGCTTATGGTACTGGTGGGGGGAATGTTTCGGGATTTCAAAGCTTTAATGAACTAGCAGGCAATCTCATGATTAGCGGTGGTGTCGTACGTTTTAGAGTCGATTTTTAAAGTACTTTAATTTGAAGAATTCCCTCAAAGTAAGGATATTTTCATTGTAACAGTTCTTTTAAATCGATTAAACCGCTTTCCTGAAGGATGATGATAAAGATCCCGACAGGGGCAAGCCAGCGTATTAAAAAGAGCCAGACGCGAAGAAGGCGTACCATCTTTGTGCCTTTTAAATACTCTTCGCTAGCCAGCCTTCTGTCCATAAACCATCCAACAAAGACGGCAAATAGAAGACCGGAAACAGGCATCATCCAGCTACCGGTAATGTAATTTAGTGTATCGAAGAAATTTTTTCCTCCATAGATAGTCTGCCAATTGGGGAAAATACTTCCGGCTCCTGCAACAGCAGAAGGAATTCCGAAAAGAAAGGTCACACCACCCGAAATAAGAACAGCTTTTTTGCGAGACCACTGAAAGAGTTCCATTAGGCTTGCAACTAATACTTCCAAAATAGAGATAGAAGAGGTCAGCGCAGCAAAGACAAAGAGGACAAAAAAGACAGTCGATATAAGCATCGTAGCAGGAAGCTGGCTAAAGAGGACAGGAAGTGTCTTAAAGACAAGTCCTGGCCCTGCTTCCGGAGCAAATCCAAAAGTAAAAACGATTGGAAAGATCATCAATGCTGCAAATAGAGAGACGCAAGCAGAAACGATTGCGATAATAAAACCGGTCTTTGGAATATCTTCCGAAGACTTCATATAGCTGCCATAGGTGAGCACAATCCCAAGACCGATACTCAAAGTCCAAAAGGACATGCCTAGAGCTTCTAAAATGCCCCCTGAGGTCAGCTTGCTAAAATCAGGATAGAGGGTAAATTGAAAGGCCTGTTTAAAACCCGGTAGGGTAGTTGCAAAGAAAAAAAGTCCTACCAATATGGCCAATAGAGCAGGAGTTAAAATACGGCTCCAAAACTCAATTCCTTTTTTCACGCCGCCATAGACAACACCTATTGTCAAAAGCATAAAGAGAAAGTGCCAGAAGATATTGATGTCAGCAGAGGTGAAAACTAAATCAAAGACTCCCTTGATCTGTTCAGGGGTCTTGCCTGCGGTAAACTGGCTTAAGGACATAAAAGTATAATTTAATGCCCAGCCCGCAACTACGCTATAGTAGGAGAGAATGAGGAAGTTGGTGATCACATTTAGCCATCCGGCGATCCTCCAATGGCTAGAGCCTTGAGAGAGGTCGGAAAAAGCGTTGACCACGCACTTCTGGGTATTTCTTCCCATGACGAGTTCTGCGATAAATACCGGGATCCCGATCAAAAAGGTAAAAAGAAAATAGAGAAGGACGAAGGCCCCTCCGCCATTTTGCCCAATGACATAGGGAAAGCGCCAAAGGCTACCTAAGCCAATGGCAGAACCAGCGGTTGCCATTAAAAAGCCGATTTTTGTTCCCCAATGCTCTCTGGGCTGTGCTATTGATCCTGATTGCGCCATATACGTAAGAAATGATATATTTTTCCGTTCAATGAAAGTTGAATTCCCAATAGAAGTCAAGAGCAGAGAATATGGCAGCTGTTACTAATAATCCCCCGAAGTTATCAATCTCACCGAATGGGGCATTTAAAAAACCTGCCCCTCTAGTAATTGTAGATCTTGAATCTCCAAAACATACTGATATTCAAAATTTGAATGATAACATTGGAAAATGGACAAAACATTCAGAAAAACATAAAAGCAAGATGAAACATATCTATCATCATCCCTATTCCGGCCGCACTACTCCGCCACTTCGAGAAGCGGTAAAAGATCTCTTTTTCAATCCTGATAATCCTAAAGAAAAAGTGATTACAGAAGAAGGGTTTGGTCAAGGCCTTCCAGAATTTACTTTTGAAGCCCTTGAGCTAGCTAATTTAGTTCCTGACGAAAGTTAATTCGTGCTTATTGTGAAATAGATGAAAGATTTGGCTGTTAGGAATAGCAGCAAATTTTTCAAGAATGGAATAACCGCCCTCTCCTTGAAATTTGATCGTACAAACTAAATGAACGGGAAGAGGAAGCCATTGTTCAAGCCATTCAAAAAGTTTTTCAGGATAGCAGATCACATCGGAAAAAACCCACTTCACATCAGGAAAATCTTGAGGCTTTAAGCTAAAGGCATCTCTTGCCTCGAATTTTACCCCTGGAAGAGATTGTATCTTTGGATCTAAAGGAGCTCTATCAAAAGCAAATACTTTAGCTCCTAGCTTCTGTAATACCCATGTCCAGCTACCGGGGCTTGCGCCAAGTTCTAAGCATTGATCATCTTTCTGAGGCTCCTTGCCGATCCGAGTCAATACTTCCCAAAGTTTGAGATAGGCTCTAGATGGCGGGCCCTCTTTACATTCATGAAAGTGATATTCACCGTTAGGCAATCTACTCTCCGTTTTTGCAGAAGCTAATAGAAGATTGGGCTCTAGGAGTGTCCATGCGCCAACTGGAGGAAAAGAGAGCTTAGCTGGGAAGGAAATTGGTTTTGGAGCAAAGTAGGGGAGTATATCGGTAATGAGTTTAGCTCTACCTAGATTTTGATAAGGAAAGTGGCTCCAGAGACCAAGCCTACTTCTTAGTAGATCCGATGCCTCTTTGATTGTGTTAAAGGGAAGCTTTTCTACAACATGCCAGATGTTTTCAGCCCAATAGACTTTTTGGGCTGGGCCATCTGTTAAAAACAATCTGTCATAGATTGCTATGATCCCTTTCAGCTCTTGTTTTAGCTGCTGCTCAAATCCTCTGGAAGCTAGATATGCTGTTAACATAAAGGATGCTGCCTTCGATATTCTCCGAGTAGAAGACCTGTAGCAACAGAAACGTTCAAGCTCTCGACTTCACCTGTGCCGGGAATATTGATGAAAAGGGAAGAGAGCTTATTTAGCTCTTTCGTTACTCCAGTAGATTCCGCGCCTAAAATGAAGATAGCTTTCTCAGGAAGTACTGTTGCATAGAGTGAGGCACCTTTATGAGAGGAGGTCGAGATGATGGTGAATCCTTTCTCTTTTAAGACTCGTAGTGTTTTTATAGGATCATTTAAATGGATAATCTGAAGGCTTTCAGCACCTCCTTTTGCGATGCGATAGGCAGAAGGGGAGAGAGGAGGAAGCTTTCCCTTTTCACCTAGAAGAAATGGAGACCCAAAGTGGGCTGCAGTTCTGATGATCGCCCCCAAATTATGAGGGTTTTCAACGCCGTCTAAATAGATGAGAGGAGCCTTAGGAAGATTGGAGGGGAGAGGGATTTCCTCTTTTTCTTTGGCGAGGATAGCAATCCCTTCATGGTGAATAGAATCGGTGATTTTGTTCAGCTCTTCAGCCGGGACAATATGATAAGCTTTTTTT
>DATIJO010000259.1:0-4036 GCA_035478555.1 Chlamydiales bacterium | reverse complement strand
AAAGACGCGCATCATCTCAATCTTTTTTTCTTGCAGATATCCCATAATGCCCGGTTTATAGACCGCTATTCTGCTTCCTAATTCATATTTGCCAGTAGGTGTCAGAAAACCTGAGGCTTTAGCGGAATCCTTTCTCCCTAGACCAACATTGTAGGTCTTTAAAAGAACCCTTTCTGCCGCCCCTACATCGTAATAGTAGAACCACATTTTGCAGAGGGATAGGTCGATAACAAGATAAAATTGAATGTCCTTGTCCTTCTTGAGCACATTGAATTTATCTCCGGGAGAGACTTTTTGGGTGAAATAGTCAGGTTTATGGTTCAGGCTGCGCGCAATAAAATGGCGGGAAGTAGCGTAGAAAGTAGCGTAATCGGCTATCCAGGCAGGCCTACCTTTCAGCCAGGGCACTCTACTAGTATAACTCACAGTCTCAACAATGGGCAGTTTAGAAGAATCAAGGGTAAAAAGGCGGTCGATGAGGTTCGCATCGGAAATCTCTAAAGAGAGAGGCTCCTGCTTGACCTCTTTTTTTTCTGGTTGAACTGGTACAACTTCAGGTTGTATTTCAACGGAAGCTATTGGGCTATCTAAGACTATTTCCTGAACAACTGCTTCTTCCGTTTTCTCCCCCTTTTTAAAAAGGGCAACTGAACCAATTACGGTAAAAAGGACAAGAGCGGACCCAAGAATAATTTTGGCAGGTGACAATCCCATTCTCCTAATTAATTTTATAAAAATTGCAGTAATTATCTACTAATTAACACTATTTTTCAAGCAAATGAATATTTAGTTTATCAAGAAATAATAGTATTAATCAAAAGAGAGCAAAACGCCCTATAATGTTAGGGTTATAGCATAAAGAATATTTGTTTTATACGGTCAATTTAAGAGAAATTTTTTTCAAAGGAGAATTGAGCTCAAAAGCAATAAGAAAATCCGAATCCCAAAAAAAACCTTTCCCTGCTAGCGGAATGATATGTACAGGACTTTTTTCAGGAGTTTCAAAAGAAATACTAGTATCATTGGACGAACAAATAATATTTCGAGCATCCCCAATGTAGCGATCTAAGGATTGAGGACGGATCTCTTTTTGATCTACTGCCCTGCAACTTCCTGCTTTGATAAAGAAAGAAAAGGCAATTTTTTTTGGTTGTACCCCTCGGAGTAATAGAGTAAGGTCTAGTCCCTCTTTAGTGAGATTTCCCTGAACCCCTATCCAAGTGGGGCTCGGCTTACCATCATCAAACAATCTAGACCAGAGAGTGATGAGAGATTCTCCATTTCCCTTTTGCTGCACAAAATCTTTAGTAGTGTCGCCTTGATGAAAAATACCAAAACCATCAGCATCACTTAATGGGAAAAATTGCGGGCCAAAAGCGGCAATCTGTATCTGTTTATACTCAAGGCTTCCTATTGCAGTGTTCATCCCCTGATTAGAGATCGCAATATGCCTAAAGCTTTCTTTAAAAGAAGCAATTCCATCGCTCATATAGAAAGAGGAATTTTCTTTCTGGATGTTAAAAGGGCCAATGCGTTTTTTTAACTCAAGATAAAAGGTAGGAAGCTCTTTTTCGTAAGATTCAATTCCTAAAAAATCTAGTAAATTGCATCTTGCAAGCAGCTCTTTTTCATGGGAATATTCCTGGCTTTTAGTAAGAAGCGGAAGATCTGAGAGGGCAATTTCTTTGAGAGCAATCTCTTTTGCAAATTGGACAAGCTCCTCATTATGCTTGAGCTTACCAAGAGCTGTAGCAGCAATCCCTATCTCGCAAAAAATTCTACGGCTTGGGGGAAGACTTGTAACGAGTTTTAAAAGTTCTTCACTTGATACAGGGTAAGGTAGATGAAGAAGGGAATGAATGATCCCTTTATAGAAAAAAAATAAAGGATGGCCATCTATTGAAGTAAGATTTTTTAGAAAGGACTCAGGTAGAGATTTTCCTGTGAGTAAAAGAGTAATGACTTGCTTGTAGAAGTCTACTTTGTCCCAGAGTGATACTTGCTTATCTTGATTGATTTCGAGAAGTTTTTGTAGGGTAGAAAGATCTGATTTTTCCTGAACATCCATTATTTGGATTTAGTTTCGATCATTTTCTTCATCTTTTTACCAGGAGTAAATTTAACAGCTCTACGTGCAGGGATAACGATTGGCACAGCTGCGTTTTTTGGGTTGCGGCCAATTTTTTGTTTACGCTCTACCACTTCAAATACTCCAAAATCTCTGAACTCCAGTCTATCGCCTATTGAAAGAGAATCGGTCATTGCATCAAGGAAGGCTTGGATAACATTACGCACATCATTTGGATGAAGATTTCGATTTTGAGAAATCTGTTGAATGAGTTTCTTTTTTGTAATGGTGGTCATATCCTGCTCCTTATTAGGTCTCTCTGTCATAAATGTCATTCTCTTATCTTACTGATTTTCATACAAGTATTTTTGAAAAGAAATATTTAGAAAAAAAATAATCAGTCGATTTTGATAAGGATTTTCTTTTTCTTTCCCGCACCAAAAACAGCATATTTTCCATCGATTAGATGCTCACGAGAAAGGCGAAACGCAGGATCTTCTACTTTTTCATTGTTCAAGTAGGCGCCGCCATTTTTTATTAAACGGCCGGCTTCTGATTTGCTCTCCACAAGACCTACTTTGCTGGCTACATCGGTATATTTTTGATCAATAAAATCCTCTAAGGAAAGAATGGAAGAAGGCATGTCACTTTCGATCTGGCTTAGAGTATTTGCATTTAATTCTATTTGAGCACCAGGTTTTGCAACATCAGTAACGCGCAAGGCAAGCTCTAATCCCTCTTCTTTATGAACAAAACGGGTTACCTCTTCAGCTAATTTTTTTTGCGCAGTATTAGGAATATAGCTAGGCGCTTTCATGCTTTTTTCATATTCCCTGATCTCATCCATACTCATAAAGGTCAGCATTTTCATTAACTTTATGACATCAGCATCAGGAAGACGAACTAGATATTGATAAAATTGATAAGGAGATAGCTTCTCAGGAGATAGCCAAATCGCCCCCTCTTCCGATTTGCCAAATTTCTTCCCATCACTTCTTGTAAGCAATGGAAAAGTAAGACCGTAAAGAGGTTCGCCATTCAAACGTCTGCTAAGCTCAATGCCCGCTGTAATATTGCCCCATTGATCGCTGCCTCCAAGCTGCAATATGACCTTTTCTTTTTGCGACAAATAATAGAAGTCATAGGCTTGCAGGATTTGATAGCTAAATTCGGTAAAGCTCATCCCCTCTTCTGATTCAAGTCTTGCCCGAACACTTTCTTTTCCAAGCATCGTTCCAAGCCTGAAATGCTTTCCCACGTCTCTTAAAAAATCTACCAAACTAAACTTGCTGAACCATTGATCATTATTGATAATCTTAGGACGCTCTCCGCCTGAGGAAAAAAGATGGTCAAAAAAAGCACCGATTGACTTAACATTATTTTGTAAAACTTCATCTGAAAGAAAAGCCCTCTCTTGGCTTTTCCCAGAGGGATCTCCGATCCTCCCCGTTGCCCCGCCTAACAATACATAGGGGTGATGGCCAAACTTTTGAAACCAGGTCAAAGCAATAATGCCAACAAGATTGCCTAAATGTAAGCTATCGGCTGTAGGATCAAAACCAATGTAGAAACGAATAGGCTTTTCTACAATTTTTTTTAAATCATCCGAACTGATCTGCTCAATAAAACCGCGCTCTGTAAGCGCATCAATGACATTTTTCATGGATTTGATGATACACGAATTTACTTGATTATTTCCACATTACCATTTAGGTACCCGATTATCACCCTACCAGCTAAACCAAAGAAAAAGCCGGTATCTACCACCCCTGGAACATGGATAATTTTAGAGTGCTCATGTTCCGGGTTAGCCGGAGGCGAGTCAAAGAAGATATCAAGAATAATATTCCCATTGTCCGATAGAAATAGAGAACCATCCATATTCATGCGCCATTTACACTGGTAGCCCATCTTTTCTAACTTTCGTTTTGTGGCTGATGATCCATAGAATAGAATTTCAACGGGTAG
>DATIJO010000258.1:0-2770 GCA_035478555.1 Chlamydiales bacterium | reverse complement strand
TTGAAAGCATATTCCACAAAGTGAGGAGTAGCCGCCTTCTTTAAATAGGATGCGATCGAGATACTAATGCCAATGAAGAAGGCAACATCCAAGGTAAAGACCAAGCAAGAGCCCAACGTCAATAGAAATACAAGCGCATCTTCTTTGGTTGCCTTAAAGCAAAGTTTTACCTGATCTCTTTGTACTAAGTACCTAGAGGAAAGGAGCAATAGCGCAGCCAAAGCAACCATTGGGATTTGAGAGATCAACGGGAAGCAGACAAAGACTAATAGAAAGACAAATACTCCGCTAAGAAGAGGCGATAGATAGGTTTTAGCATTTGTATTATAGCCTATCATACTTCTCGACATGCTTCCTGAAACAGGCATGGAAAAACGGAAGAAGGATAAGAAAAAATTAGAAAGTCCGATAGAGAGCACATCTTGGTTGATATCCACCTTCTGACCGCTTTTAGTAGAAATGGCCCTAGATGTTGAAAAAACCTCCAATATTCCTAATAGAGCAAGAGCAATCGCCTGCGGGATAATTTTATTGATGAGCTTTAGATCAATAATCGGTAAACGAAGGTCCGGTAGAGAAAAAGAAGAGCCAACATCATTTAATGTAGCAACTGATGGCAACACCCCTTGGCCCAGTGTGTTCACACCGAAACCTATTACTCCTGCGAGAATAATCATAAGAAGTGCATCGGGAACTAAGGGAAATCTCTTTCGAACAAAAGTCAAGAATAGAAGACAGAATATACCTAACCCTAAGCTGACAGAATTAAACTCGAAGAGATGTCTGCTTAAATAAACAATCTGGTCCAGAACATTTCCTCCTCCCCCTCCCCCAGGAATCCCGAGGAAGTTCCCCATCTGGCTCACAACAATCGCAATCGCAACTCCTGAAAAATAGCCAAGCATGACCGATTTACTAACAAACTGCAGCAGTTTGCTCACTTGAAAACAGGCTAAAAAGATTTGAATAAGCCCAATCAAGAGAACAAGCTGCATCAGAATATGCAACGCCACCTCGGGTCTTTGAGCTGGAGACAAGGTGGGAAAGTAGTTAACCAAAATATCTGCGATCGTTGCTTGCAGAAGGATCGAAATCCCTGTACTTGGGCCTGCCACTAAGTGCTGGGTAGAACACCAGGAAGCGGAAAAAATAGCTCCAAAAATAGCGCAAAAAATACCGGTTGTTGGAGGAAGGTTTGCAAGTAAGGAATAGGCGATGGCTTGAGGAATGGCAAATAATGCGACTATAAAAGCCGAATAAGCGTCTTGCCGGAAGCTACATAAAGAGTAGCCAGGCAGTTTTCCCTTGAAGGGCGTAAACTGTAGTTTCATGAACCTATCCGCAAAGTAGAAGTATTTGATTTTTGATGTATTTTTTGTCAGATTTTGAAATCGCTTCGAAGGACATACTTGAAAATGTAGACCGAGAAGCGATTTCAAAATATGGCGAAAAAGACACAAAAAGCAAATGCTTAGACTGTGTGGATAGGTTCATAGTTTTATTTTTTCTTCTACCACATTTCCACCTTTCCCTTTCAAGTCGAAAAAGAGTGGAGAGCCTTTGAAACTATAGACTTCACGGAATTGATTGATGAGATACTTCTTATAACTTGCCGTCATCAGCTCAGGTTTGTTTACAAACAGCACAAAATGAGGAGGTGAGGCTTCTACCTGTGTCATGTAATAAATACGGAGCCTTTTGCCCCCGATTTGCGGAGGATGGTATCTTTGCAAGCAGCCTTCGACAAATTTATTTAATTCTCCGGTAGTGATCCTCTTTTTCATCTCTGCATAAACAGTATCCACTTCTGCATAAAGCTTTTCTACGTTTCTTCCCGTCGATGCAGAGAGGCAGAAGAAAGGACAATGTTCGAAAAACGGAATCTCTTCCAAAATCGCCCGTCTTGCATGTTCCATTCGAATGCCTTTGGCAAGGTCCCACTTATTGAGAAGGATGATGCAGCCCTTTCTATTCTGTTCGATGAAAGAGGCAATCCTCTTCTCTTCTGTGGTGATGCCAAATTGAGCATCCAATACCAACAGGCAGACATCTGACCTGGCTATAGCCTCTTCCGTTCGAATATAGGCAAACTTATCGATGACATCCTTCTCTGACTTTCTTCTTCGTATTCCCGCGGTATCGATAAAAGTATAGGTTTTTCCCTCGTGCTGAAGTTTCGCATCCACCGCATCTCTAGTAGTTCCGGGAATGTCGCTAACTACCGATCTTTCTTCATTCAAAAGGGTATTTAACAGGGTAGACTTGCCAACATTCGGCCTTCCAACGATCGCAACCCTTGTTCCCCTCTCCTCTTCTACCTCTTCTTCCCATTGAAAACCCTGCAAGGCCGTCTCTAATAATTCGGCAATACTATTTCCCTGAAGCGCTGAAACCGGTACTACTTTGTTGAAACCCAATACAGAAAAAGAAGCTGCCCGCCAGTCAAATTCCCCATGGTCGATCTTATTGACCGCCAAAGTCACAGGCTTTCCCGACTTACGTAAAAGCGCTCCAACTTCATAGTCCTGAGGATGCAGCCCATCCATTCCATCCACAACGAATACCAAGCTATCTGCCTCAGCAATAGCTATTTTCGCCTGCAAAATAATTAATTCATTAAAGTCGACTTTAGAAAGCGGATCAATACCGCCCGTGTCGATCACATCAAACGGCTTACCAAAAAAATCAGCTCTACCATAGATCCTATCCCGGGTAACCCCAGGTTTTTCATCTACGATAGAAATTCTTTTTTTACAGATCCTATTAAAGA
>DATIJO010000257.1:0-3886 GCA_035478555.1 Chlamydiales bacterium | reverse complement strand
AAGGACGGAAATATAGGGCAATCTTTTTTCATGCAGTTTGGCAAGTGCGCTTGATGTTTTTGCCATTTGCATGAGAGAAAAAATGGACTCTTGCATCCTTGCTCCGCCCGATGCTGAGACTATAATGACGGGAAGTTTATTTTGGATCGCATGTTCGATTAAAAGGGTAAGACGCTCGCCTACAACAGAGCCCATTGAACCGCCCATAAAACTGAAATCTAAAATACCAAGAGCAACAGGATAGGTGGAAAGAGTACAAGTGCCAACAGCAATTGCATCATCTCTATCTGTTTTTTCTATAGCGGATTTTAACCTGTCTGCGTAGCTTTCCGTATCGACAAATTTCAGTGCGTCGACTGGTTTTAAATCGGTAAACATTTCAACAAAAGTTCCCTCGTCTGCAAGCATCTCAATTCTCTTTTCTAGAGAAAGCTTGTAATGATGGCTGCATTTAGGACAGCAGTTGAGATTGTCCTGCAACTCTTTTGCATGGATCATCTCATGGCAGCCGGAACATTTGACCCAGCCGCTGAAACCATCTTTTTTAGAGGTTTGAACTTTAATTTTTGGTTTATTCCAGGAAAAAAGGCCCATAAATATTTCTTTACCTCAATCCAAGAAGTATACCTTTTTTAAGAGAATTTGACCAGATACTACTGGCCGGCTTTAGTAAATCTTTCTTCGATATTTTTCCAATTAAAGATTTGCCAAATGGCCTTCACATAGTCTGCTCTAACGTTCTTATACTGAAGATAATAGGCATGCTCCCAAACGTCGATCCCAAGTAAAGGAACGAGATTAAGAGTGCTGAGCGGGTCTTGATTTGCGCAGGTTGCGATCTCAAGCCTTTTTAAGGGCTTATTGTATCCTAGCCATGCCCAGCCTGATCCTTGGATGCCTGTAGCCGCTGCAGATAGTTTTTCTTGGAACTGCTCAAACGATCCAAAATCTTTTTCGATGGCTTTAGCTAGATGGCCTTGAGGTCTACCGAGGGCTTCTTTTTTTGGGCAGAGGATGGTCCAAAAAATACTGTGATTGATATGCCCTCCCCCATTGAATTTGATGGCGGATTGCAGGGCAATCATTGAGGGTGCGTCTTTTTTGTTTTCCGCATCATGGTACTTTTCTAAAGCGGCATTCAGGTTCGTTACATATCCCTTATGATGTTTATTATAATGCAGGTCCATGATCTCAGCCGATATGACAGGCTCAAGCGCGGATAGATCGTAGGGAAGTTCGGGCATTTGGTAGCTAGTTTTTTGATCTGTCATAAAGACCTCCAGTTTTGGGGTTCGATTGTAATTGATTTAAATAATCCTGTAAATAATTCCTGGTAATAGGACCAATGCAGTGAATTTTTTTTCCAACTAGAGAAGATAAGGGATAGATCTTCAAAAAACCATCTACTGTGGATGGACTCGTAAAAACAATTTCCTGGATATCGTTTATGTCGGGAGGAGGAAAGGGAATTTGAGAAACTGTCTGATACAAATAACACAAAGTGTAAAGGATCTTTTGCTCACTTAAGAATTTTGCTAGATCATTTCTTGCAAGTGAAGAGCAGGGAAGAAAGACTTTTTTTATGCAGAGCTTATCCATAAGCTTCATGATCCCCTCTTGCGTGGCCTCCTCTGCTATCAATGAAGCATAGCCTTTTTCTTTGAGAGCTGTCGCAGTACTAGGCCCAATCGCAAGAAAGCTTAAATGGTCTACTTTTGGTCTAAATGAAAAAAAGATCTCTACAGTGCTTTTGCTCGTAAAAATAATATGGGAATACTCATCTAAGGCAGGAAGAACAACGTCTGGAATCGGGACTATTTTAATGACAGGATAGTGTAGAACAGAACCCTTGAAGTTCTTTGGATCCAAGCCTAAGTAGAGGATAGTAATGCAAAAACCTCCTGCATCTCTCTATCCTCTTTTCGAGCGAGAATTGCAAGTTTACCTTGAAGAGGCGCAGTCTCTCCGGGAATTCGAATACGATTTAAATGGGTTAACTTCAGCCGAATAATAGCAGCTTCCGCTATCACTACTCCATCTGCAGCTTTATTCTCTAAATGCTTAAGACGGTCATGGATCTTTCCCCTCAAATCAATAAACCGAAAATCTGACCTAAGCATATTTACATTTTCTTCTCTTCTTTTGCTTGAAGTTGCGATGATAGCTCCTAAGGGAAGTGTTGAGAGAGTCTCTCCAACTCTCATTACTAGACTATCAGATGGATCAACACCTTTCGTTATGGCAACAACACAAAGCTCAGGGGGAATGTTTTCGGGTAAATCTTTTGCTGAATGGATGGAAATTCTACAAAACCCTCTCTGTACTAATTCATCTAACTCTTTAGTAAAAAAATCGGTTTTATCCAAATCTCGAAGAGATCTTTTTAGATCTAGGTCGCCTGTAGTTTCTACAAAGATAGGCTCTAATTTAAGAGAGGGAAAAAATTGCTGGATTTCTTTTTCTACTTCAATGACTTGGGCCCTGCTTAAAGGAGAGTTTCTCGCAGCAACTTTCATGCAATTAGGGCTTGGATCGCCTCTTCTACAAAGTTGACCCCAATGAGGTCCATTTTGATTTGCAGGCCTTTGAGATTTCGTTTTGGGAGTACAGCTCTTTTAAATCCCATTTGATGGGCTTCTTTTAATCTGCTCTCTATTCGAGAAACAGAGCGGACCTCTCCTCCTAGACCTACTTCGCCAATGATAATGGTCTCGGGATCGATCGGCTTTCCTGCAAAAGAAGATGCGATAGCAAGCACCACTCCTAGGTCCAACGCGGGCTCAAGGATACGCATGCCGCCAACAATTGAAACAAAAACATCGGAGCTATAGAGCCTATACCCTACTCTTTTTTCTAAAACAGCTAGAAGAAGTGTAAGCCTATTTTGATCAAAGCCTACAACCCTTCGTGTAGGAGTGGCATAAGAAGAGGGTGAAACCAGAGCCTGGATTTCAATCAAAAAAGGCCTTGTTCCCTCTAGAGGGCAGCTAACTGCAGAACCTGGGTTTTGCCTGGTCCTCTCTTCTAAGAAGGCAAACGATGGATTGGTGACCTCTTCCAGGCCACTTTCTTTCATTTGAAAAAGGGCAAGATCATCGGTTGAGCCAAAACGGTTTTTAGAAGAGCGAAGGAGTCGAAACCCATGATGGCGGTCTCCCTCAAAATCCAGTACTGTGTCGACAATATGTTCCAGAACTCTTGGCCCTGCAATTTCCCCTGTCTTTGTCACATGACCAATCAGAAAGACAGTTATACCATATCCTTTTGCAATGTGAAGAAACTGCATGGCAAGTTCTTTGACCTGCAGAACCGAACCCGCCGTAGACGCGATTTCAGGATTATGAAGGATTTGCACAGAATCGATCACGACCACATCCGGTTTCAAATTATCGATCTCATTTTTGACGCTATCTAGAGAGGTCTCATTTAAGAGGTAGAGCTTTTCTTCCTTCACTTTTAGCCTTTCAGCTCTTAAAGATACTTGCTCCGCCGACTCTTCTCCGCAAACATAAAGGACTGTAAATCCTTGAGAACAATACGCTGCGGATATTTGCAGCATGAGTGTGGATTTTCCAATCCCAGGACTTCCTCCCACAAGCGTTAAAGAGCCTGAAACAGCGCCGCCGCCCATCAATCGGTCAAACTCTCCGATATTACTTTTTAAACGCAAGACCCCTTTATGGGTAATTTCATTCAGCTTGACAGGTTTGGAAGAAGAGCCTCCCTTTTGTTTCATTTTGCTTTCAGAGAGAACCTCTTCTACTAATGTATTCCAGTTTTTACAAAGAAGACAGCTTCCTGACCATTTTGGCTGTCTATGACCGCAATCGGTACATTCCCAAACCGTTTTAAGTTTGCTCATTCGTTTTTTCCTGTAGTTTTTTCA
>DATIJO010000256.1:0-2674 GCA_035478555.1 Chlamydiales bacterium | reverse complement strand
TATCTATATATGAGAAAGCTGCAAGAATTATCCTAAAGAGGCTGTACTTTTTCTTTTTCTAGCTTTGCGGATGATGGGTGTGAGACTTGTCTTTGCAAATCTTCGATTGAGCTTTTGAAAATACTGTAGCTTATCTTGGATCTTATAGGAAGGTGCACGTTTACTAACCCTTAGCGTCTCGCTCTTCTCTTGGATCTGTTCATCCATATAGATTAGTTTTGCAATTAGGCTTGCTTGAGTTTTTTGAAAAGCATCCCACTCCAAAGAATCAAGTTCATCAACTTGATTTACTACTTCAGCATTCTTAATTAATTGATCTAGCGTTTTATCGATATTTGCTAGTAGTTCTTGATGTTTCATATCATTTACCTAATTTGCATTTTTAATATTTAAATTATTTTGTCAAATAAAAACTAAAAAAAGCTGAAAGAAAATTTTGTTTTTTGATATATTGCGGAGTTTTTTACTGGTTTAAAGATGAAAGGAATTTGTCCGCTTGCTTCTGGCTCCAAAGGCAATGCGATCTACATTGGAAGTGATGAAGCAAAGATCCTAATTGATGCTGGGATCAGCTTTAAATTGCTCAAAGAGAGACTGGGAAAAATTGGCGTTGATCCTGCTTCTTTAGATGCTGTCATCATTACTCATGAGCATTCCGATCATATTAGCGGACTTGAGAGCTTAACCTCAAAGCTTGGCATTCCTGTTTTTACCAATAGAGAAACTGCTAAGGGTATCTATGAGAACTTAAAAATTACTCCTAAATTTAAGATCTTTACAACGTCAGAGCCTTTTGAATTTCGTGATTTGAAGATCCATCCTTTTTCCATTCCTCATGATAGCTTAGATCCAATAGGTCTTACGATTACGATCGGAAATATAAAAATTGGCATTTGTACCGATCTTGGCCACGCGACGACATTAGTAAAGATGTACTTGGAAAGGTGTGACTATCTTTATCTAGAGGCCAACCATCAGGTCTCTCTAGTTCACTCCTCTGCAAGGCCAATGATGCTAAAAGAGAGAGTGTTGGGGCGTCAGGGACACTTATCTAATGTGGAATGCGGGGATCTTTTATCTACTGTCTATCATGATGGACTAAAGGCTGCCTATCTTGCGCATCTTTCAACGGAGTGCAACACAAAGGCACTTGCTCTGAAAGTGGTGGGAGAGATCCTGGAAAAGAAGATGCAAAAGGTGCGTCTTCTCATTGCCCATCAAGATCAAACTTCCGAACCAATCTTTTTTTAAACAGGGAAGAAGAAGATTAGCAGGGATAACAGGATATACAGGATAAAAAATATCTCTTTTTTTCTAATATCCTGTTCATCCTGTTATCCCTGCTGATTCTCTTCGAATGAGGGGATAGAAGACTTCAAGATTCTACGAGGTTTGCTGCCCTCTTGAGGACCGATGACGCCGTTTTGTTCTAGCTCATCGATGATGCTAGCAGCTCTTGCGTAACCGATTTTGAGCTTGCGCTGCAGATAGGTAGTGGAGGCATTCTTTGAAGCGAGTACGATATCTAGCGCTTGTTTATAGAGATCATCTTCATGTTCTTCATCCGAGCCTACTGTTTCTTCTTTTTTCATCGAATCAAAGGATTTGATCAGATAGTTAGGCGGTTGAGAGGCACAGATTGTTTCTACTACCTTATTGATATCATCATCGCTGATGTAAGCGCCTTGCGCTCTAACGAGAGATGAGCTGCCAGGAGGTAAGAAGAGAAGGTCTCCATTACCGAGGAGGGATTCAGCTCCCACTTCATCGAGGATGATCTGTGAGTTGATACGGCTAGATACTTTGAAGGCAATACGAGTGGGGAAGTTTGCCTTGATGATGCCTGTGATCACTTCGCGGGATGGCCTTTGAGTAGCTAAGACTAGGTGGATGCCGACTGCTCTTGCCATTTGGGCGATGCGGGCGATGGGGGTTTCAAGATCAGAGCTTGAGACCATCATAAGGTCAGCAAATTCATCGATGATCGCAACAATGAGAGGCATCTTTTCTGGAACGGGAATGGAGAGGGCCTCTTCTGCTTCTTTCTTTGGTTTTCGGTTGTTGAAGGCGGTGATATTACGAAGGCCAAGAGCTTTTAGGATGTCATAGCGAACATGCATCTCGCGAACAAGCCACTGCATAGCAGCATAGGCGCCGTGAGCTTCTGAGATGACAGGTGCGATCATGTGGGGAAGGTTGGTGTATTGGGTCAGCTCTACTTTTTTTGGATCGATCATGACCAGTTTGATTTCATCAGGAGATGCGTTCATCAGGATCGACATGACGATGGTGTTGATACAGACCGATTTTCCTGATCCTGTAGCGCCTGCAATGAGGCAGTGGGGCATTTTGATCAGGTCTGCAACTACATATTCGCCGTTTACAGTTTTACCCATTAGGATGGGGATTTGGAGCTTTCTATTTTTCTCCTGGTAGTAGGAGAGAAGTTCTTTAAAACTTACCTCTTGAGGATGCAAAGCGGGGATCTCCACGCCAACAACTGCTTTTCCTGGGATGGGAGCTAGAATACGAATGGATTTTGCTTCCATGTTGAGTGCGATATCGCTCTCAAGAGTTTTGATCTTTTGTACTTTTACACCGATGGGAGGCTGTACTTCAAAAGAGGTGATGGTGGGGCCGCAGTTGATCTCTACCACTTTGCCTTCAATGCCAA
>DATIJO010000255.1:0-1600 GCA_035478555.1 Chlamydiales bacterium | reverse complement strand
ATTGGAGTTATTGGAACACCCTTAAACCAATGTTATCCGCCTAGCAATCGCTCTCTACAGGATACTATTGCAAAAGATTTTCTCTTAATTAGCCAGGTCCCATTTGCTAGATATTCTAAGCAAGATTATCGAAAAAATCGTTTCTTTTTTCCTGAAAGGAACATCACGATGTCCGCATTAACGCAAGCTACTATCATTGTAGAAGCAGGTGAAACTTCAGGGACTCTTGTGCAAGCAAAAGCTGCCTTAAACCAAGGCCGCAAATTAATCATTCTAGAGAATAATTTTCTCAATCCTTCTCTTACTTGGCCTAAAAAATTTCAAGAACTTGGGGCAATTCGAGCTAAAGACTATGAACAAATCAAAAACCACCTCTCCTGTTCTTCTCAAGCGAATTGATGAACTACTAATTTCTGCTCATTCTTATTTGGAAAAAAATGATGAAGTCTACTATCTGGGCGAGTACACAAATAGGCAGCCGGCTAGTCATAGTGATTTTAATCAGCTGATACTAAATTATAAAAAAGATCCATCTAGGAAAGGAAAGCCGGAGTGGGAATACAAAGAAGTTTCAATTAAGAAGGCAGCTGATATGTTACGCTTGTCCCTTCTTCAAACGAATGGATTTCCTTCACGTATTAAACATGCTTTACTTGTTCCTATCCCTCCTCACGCATCTAAAAGTGATCTTGAACATGATGACAGAAATTTAAGAATGCTACTTAATTTCATGCCTAGAGGAAATGTGCATGAGCTCATTGAACAGAAAGAAACAAGAGCTCCTCTTCATGAATCGAATAAAAGAGACCCAAAAACTCTTGAGGAAAACTATCGAATCAATCCTCCCAACCAAGGACTGGAATTTAAAGAAATTTGGCTTTTTGATGATGTTTTAAGGAAAGGCACCCATTTTAGGGCTATTTCAAATCTTCTCTGTAAAAGGTTCCCTAACATACCTATAGTTGGATTTTTTATTGCCCGATCAATCAACTAAAAGTTTTCGAAGAGTTTGATGACTTCGCTGGAAGATTTTGCTTTAAGGAGTTTTTTGCGGATCTCTTCGTCTTTGATTGCCTGGGTCAAGCGCGAGAGGATTTGGAGATATTCGGAGCTGCGGTCGTCAGGTCCGCCAATTAGGAAGATGATACGGACAGGTGCTTTATCAAGAGATTTCCAGTCTAATCCTTGGGTCTTCTGAATGCCAATAATAATGAAAAACTCTTTTAGATCTTTCAATTTAGCATGAGGTAGTGCAACACCCATCCCGATCCCGGTAGAGACAATTTTTTCTCTATCTAAGATCGCTTTAAAAAAGGTTTTTTTTTCTGGAAGTTTGCCGGATTTACCTAGCTCGTCTACAAGAGTTTGTAAGGCATCATCGCGGGATTCTGCTTGTAAAAAAATTACAAGGTGGGCATCCAAATAATTGGATATTTTCAATATTCCTTCCTTTTTTCTAGTGCGTTCCAGTGTGGCCAAATCCGCCCTCTCCACGAACGCTTGCGGCAAGGTCCTCTTGTAAAAAGAACTCAGCCTTACAGACAGGTTGAATGACTAATTGGGCAATACGCATTTTTGGGGTGATAGTAAATGCCTTCTT
>DATIJO010000254.1:0-2169 GCA_035478555.1 Chlamydiales bacterium | reverse complement strand
AGTCATAAATGCAGAAAATGCAGCAGAAGCAGCAAAGAAGAAAGATGGACAATTTCTTAAAGCTTTGATTGATAAGCAAGATGGTGGCTTTAAACAAAAAGTGAAAGACGCTGATGTCGATGTCTTTGACCCATTAGCTAGGCTTGCAATTGAAAAGGCAGCGAAAGACAAAACTCTTCCTCCTTTTATGGAAAAACACGCTTCTCAAATAAATGAACTTCGCGGTCTTTCAGGTCAGCAAAAAAAGCAGAAGATGGATGATCTAACCTATCAGCTGATTAGGGAAAGACCCTTCCTAGAAGCAATTCAAAACGCTAACTAAAAAAAGCCCGGGATTCTCTCCCGGGCTTTTTTTTTATCTCTTAAACTGATGTTCAGTTGAATTTAGTCCATGAGCTCCGGTAGATGTGCGGTTTTCAGTTGCAGCATCTTGCTGGGAGCCGATCAACTCTACACCTGACCAGGTTTGATGGGTAAGGGCTTTCACTTTTAAATCCCTCTCTTTTCTTTGGATAGTCTCTACATAGGCAAGCATTTTTCTTTGGGCAAAGTCCTTTGCAAAGGTGCTTGCAAAGAGAGCATCTCCATGGAAACCTGCTAGTGTAATAAACTGCCATACATAACCAAGCTTTCCAAGTTCATCTTGAAAAGAGGCGATCTCTTCATCTTTAAGGCCAAATTTATCCCAGTTGAAAGAAGGGGAGAGGTTGTAAGCTAAAAACTTCTCAGGGAACTGTTTTTGTATGCCTTTAGCAAAATACTCCGCATCATCTAAATAGGGAGCGGCTGTTTCCATCCAGAGCATGTCCGCGAAAGGTGCAAAAGCCCTTCCTCTTGCAATAGACATATTCACGCCGCCTTTGATCTGATAGTACCCTTCAAAAGGGCGTGGGGATTCGCAGTCCCAGAATATCTCAAAGCCAAGTTCTTTTGCAAGTTGTGCTGATTCCTTATGAGAGAGTGCGTTCAGAGGTTCATGAGAGTTAGATTCTCCATGAAAAGGATCATGTTCTTTTTTCCAGATAGCAAGGAGATCTTCTTTATTTGGAACAGAGGAATTGCGGATCTCTTCCACAATCGCATCGTAGTAGGTGATCAGATGGGCTTTTTGCATCCATTGAGAAGAAAGTTCTTGGATAGCTTTTTTTTCCAAGGTCTCTAATTCCCATGTCGATTCATTTCTTATCACTTTAGTTTGGATCTGGTCTTGATATTCCCAAATCTTCTGCAATGTTTGGACAAGCTCAGGAAAGCTTTCAAAGCCGGTTAAATTCCTCTCTTTCTTTTCTGTTGCTACCATAACTACATCAGCAAGAGGGGGAAGGTGGGGATTGGTAGTTCCCAAGATAAAAGCATGATCTCTGTAGTCAATATTCGTGTCTAAAAGATTGGCAGCTTCAGCGTCTGTCCTTGCCACAATCAATAGATCGGAGCCCATAATATCTGCCTGCAGCCTGCTTGCAATCAGCCTATCGCAATGCTCTTGAGTCGATACCAGGACTTTTCCTGACATATGGCCGCATTTTTTTGTTCCTGGCTTTTGATCTTCAAAATGAATCCCTGCGGCACCTTTTTGAATAAAGAGTTTTGTTAGTTTCATTACAGCAGTGAGCCCTCCATGCCCGGTATCTGCGTCAGCAATAATCGGACGAAGATAATCAACAGGAGTTGGAGTAGTAGCTAATCTGCTCATTGCCTCATTTTGTCTTCGGTCATGAAATCTTTGCGCTTCGAAAAGCTGCTGCACTTTATTTGGTACTGTGTCCATTGGATAGTCGGCAAAATCCGGCCCGGGCTCATTGGTAGTGGACGCTGTAGAAGAGGATTGCCAGCCGCTCACATAGACAGAAGTTAAATAGTTTGCCATTTCGACCACTTGCACAGGGTCAAGCGCGCCGAAAGTATGAGAATAGCCTCCCGTTTTTTGTGCCTCTTTAAATAAAGCAAAGGCTTTTTTTGCCATTTGGCTGGATGGGTATTCTTGATGCAGGCTCTCTCGTAGACTTTCTACCTTTTCAGGAGTGTAGGGACGTTCAATTCCCTGGAAGCGCTCTCCCTTCCACCAGGCTGCAATTTGTTCAGCTTCAGGTGAGATCTCCTTGCCATAGATAAACGAGGAGAAAAGACAAAAAGTAAGAATAAAATTTTTTTTCATAGGTTACTCCCATT
>DATIJO010000253.1:0-1783 GCA_035478555.1 Chlamydiales bacterium | reverse complement strand
CAATATCCATTGGCTCACCGAGGGTTTTTTGAGGTGTTTTTTCTGCCCAGATAGGATGGAGTTCTTTTGCGGGCTCTAGTAGTTTGGTCTTGATATATCCTGGAGAGATCGCGTTTACCCGTATTCCATGTTCCGCCCACTCTACTGCTAAGCTTTTTGTGAGCATGCCTACTCCCCCTTTTGCCGCATTGTAGTGGCACTGTTTTTGCGGAGTGACTACGATATGGCCGCAGATGGAGGAGATATTAATGATCGATCCTCCTTTTCCCTGCTCGATCATCTTTTTTCCTGCGGCCTGAGAGCAGAGAAAAACACCAGTAAGGTTGACATCGATCATCCTTTTCCAATCCAGAAAGCTCATCATTTCCGCCGGCATTCCTTGGGCGATACCTGCATTATTGACCAGGATGTCAATGGAACCAAATCGGTTTACCACAGCATTGACCATAGCTTCCACTTGATCAGGGTCAGCTACATCGCAGGAATAGGCAAAAGCATCCACCGAATACTCTTTCAGCTTTTGGGCGACCTCTTCAGCTTCGTCAATACTCTGATTTACAATAACAGCGACATTCGCTCCCTCTTTTGCAAGAAGGGTACATGTAGCCTCACCAATCCCCCTAGATCCACCAGTAACAATGGCGTTAAAACCTCTTAGATCTTGCGCATAGGAAGAGATAACAGAGAGAAGAAAAAATAGTAGAAATCTTGTCATAGAACTACCTGATTTTTAAAATAAGGGGTAGAATTGTACTGATAAAAGAATTGAGGTCAAGAAGAGGAGGATCCTATGAAAAGAAAAGCATCAGCTATATGGAAGGGAGATTTAAAATCAGGAAAAGGGAACATCTCAACGGAGAGCGGAACGCTGTCCAACGCACAATACTCTTTTCAAACCCGTTTTGAGAGCGGTGTTGGGACTAATCCGGAAGAGCTGATCGCTGCCGCCCATGCAGGCTGTTTTTCTATGGCGCTCTCTGCTCAACTAGGAGGACAAGGCATGAAGCCGGAAAAGATCGAGACAACAGCTGTTGTCTCTATTGAGAATACCGACAAAGGATGGACTGTCACCACTATCAATCTTGATGTGAAGGCGAAAGTTCCAGGGATCGATGCTGCAGCATTTCAAAAAGCTGCAAATGAAGCGAAAGCGAACTGTCCTATTTCAAGGCTTTTGAATGCCAAGATCACAATGAATGCTGTATTAATTTAGATAGGAGTCCAACCTATTATACCAGCCTTTTAGCCACTGTGCTTCGTTTCTTTCGGGGGGTGAGTTTTTCACTCTTCGGTCCAGCACCTCTTTTGCTGATCTGACAAAGTCTTCTACAGGTTTCTCAGAGTTAGCAGGCATCGCTTGTAAAACTTGAAGAAGGCCCCAACCTTCCCCTTTGTAGGTTTCCAGAGGGGATGCTCCTGATCCTTTAAAATTGAGGTAATCGATCATAGCAAATATGCCTTTGGGATCTTTGAGGAGACGTGAGAAATTCTTGCGCATCTTTTCTAGCTGCGGGAACTGGCATTTTTCGAGAATTTTTTTAAAGGCGCTTTCAAAACGGTCGGTGATGAAATTGGCCTGCAAAGTCTTGGTATCATAGAGAAATTGCCGAAGGGTTTGCATCTCCTGGCTTTGGAACTTATTATAGAATTCTTCTCTGGAATTCCAGGGACAGGCTTTTGCGTTTTTTAGCCAGACAGGGATGGATGATCCTTTGGACTCTATATAGGCAATAAGCTCAGGGAAGGTTTCTTGAAATTTTTCTCTTTTATCTTTTGAGTACCA
>DATIJO010000252.1:0-4799 GCA_035478555.1 Chlamydiales bacterium | reverse complement strand
AAAAAAGGTATTGCAATCCTAGCTGTACTAGCATGTTTTTCCTGTTCATCCCCAAACAATAATCCTAACCCACCATCCCCTCCAGCACCTAACTCTACATCTTCTAAATGCGGCTGCGTTTCAAAGTGCCCTAAATGCACTCATGAAAAACCCTGCCATAAGTGCACAGGCGAGCATCATTGTAAATGTTCAGAAGAACATGGTGAATGGTAGACTTAAGATTCTCTTCGAAGATAGATAAGTTCTCCTTCTCTAGGGATGGGTTTAGGATAATCCCATCGAAGAATATCAAAGTCCAGTTTATGTTTGGGGTAACTGGATATCACCTCAGATACAATACGTTCAGCTGATTGATAGTCTTCTTTGGATATCTTGCCATCATAAAAAAAGTAGATGTGTAATGGGTCATTGTCCCATCTTACCACTGCAGCTCGTAGAGGTGGTGAAACTTCACCCCATAAGGCCCGATTTAGGCAAAGGATTGTGAGAATCCGATCCAATAGATTTATTTGGTTGTTGAACAAATTTCACTCCTGACTTGAACACTAAAGTGTGTAATTTACCACTCATAGTGTGTAGCTTTCAACAAAAAAATACACTAGTGTGATCCTATCTGGAATAAATTCATGAAAGAGAACCTAGAAAAAAAGAAGTCTAAGTTGCAAAAAGAATTCGGTAAACGGATTCGTAAAAGAAGACTATTTCTTGATTTATCCCAGGAACAACTAGCGGAACTCGCAGGTCTTCATAGAAATTACATTGGTAGTGTTGAGAGGGGCGAAAGAAACCTTAGTTTAGAAAATATCGTTGCCTTAGCTAAAGCATTAAAATGTTCTCCTAAAGATTTATTGCCTGAATAATTCTTTGTATTAATTCTATTATTCCGATATGGAAGAAAGAAAATAGGTATAAGGAATACCACTATGAACATGGACATTTTCTTTGCAAAGTTATTAGGGCTTTATCTTTTAATCGTATCACTCCTCTGGCTATTTAGGAAAAATGAATTAAAAGCTTCTTTTAGACAATCGGTTGGAAATAAAGGCTTTTTAGCTCTCTCAGGGGAAATAGATTTGCTTTTCGGTCTTTTTATCGCAATTGTTCATACCTATTGGGATTGGAGTTATGTTGGAATCATCACAATCATAGGATATCTTCTTATATTCAAAGGCATTTTGAGACTTGGATATCCTGAAAAGGTGAAAAAATTCTATTCTAAGATGAGCGATCAGGGATTGATCATTTCTTTGACTATCATGTTGATCGTGGGCGCTTATCTTACCTACATGGGATTTAGGGCGTAGAAAATCCTTCTCAAATTTGATAAAATATTTTAAATTAGCCCCCTATTTTTAGGGGGTTTTTTTATGTCTTCTTCTATTGTCGAAAAAACGGACTGGACAAAGAGAGTAGAAAGCCAGCAGCCTCTTGCTACTTTAAAAAGGGTAATGACTTATAGCAAACCTCGCGGCCACATTTCGGCATTTGCTCCCCCGATACCCAAATCTGTCCCTCCAGTTGCCGTACCTCAAGAGAAAAAACTATCTGCTTCTATCTCCACAATTGACTTAAGTAAGACCTACACCTTGGATGAAATGCTAAAGGCATTGAAGAGCATCAAACCTCCTGACAGCGTCATTGTAAATGCAAAGAAGATTACAATTAAAAGAAGTGAATTTACTGATGATGAAGTCAGAGCTCTTCATGCTCTTTCTTTAAAAGATGATGGACTCTTTATTTGGTTTATGTAGATGGCAGCGCCTTCCAATGGAGTAGGCAAACCCCCGATCCTTTCCTCTTCTAAACCCGTATTAATAAGAAGCCAATCGGCAGTTTTTAAAAGATATCAACCCTCCTCACGCGTACCAAAACAAACGGCAGCAAAGCCTCCTGAGAAAGCAGCATCTGAAGTCAAAGACAAACAAGCTGCAACAGAGGTAGAAAGAGATGACTTCAAGCTGGATCAAAAGCTTCTTGAAGAATCCAAAGCAGCCTATGATTTTGCCATGGAAACGCTGGCTATGCTGAGTAAGTCTTACTCCAAGAAGCCATAACATTCTTACTATCAATAACTTATAAAGTTAAAATAATTACTTTATTATTATTCAAAAATTTGTTATAATATTGGTATTAATAACCATTAATAATAAGAGTTAATTATGTCAGTTTTCGTAACAATGAAACAAGTTAATGTTCATTCACCTGCTCCAAGAACTACCGGGCTTTGGGCAGGCTTTAAAAGAGCTAAGGAAATCGCAAGCGTTGGAAATGGAAAAGTATCTCAAGGCATCCAATCTCCTTCACAATCAAAAAAAGAAGAAACGGCAAGAGTCATCCAATCCCCCTCCTCTGCAAAATCAATAGATGCAGAAGTATTCAAGCGTTATGCCAGCTTAAAAAAGCCTGGTTCGATCAAAGCTAAAGAGGGAAAGGTCTATATCCATTTATCTGCTTTTACTGCTTTAGAGTATTGTGAGCTAGATAGAGTTTTCGATCAGAAGCTGGTAATCTCAAGAGAGCCAGTTTAAGGATAAGTCAAGACGCCTCTTCTTACCTTTAGAAAGGCTGTGCGCTTATGGCGTTTGGCTGTCTTTTTACTTTGAATATGAAATACCTTCCATTTATGCACTGTCAGCGCATCCGCAACTAAGCTTCTATGGCAGCGCCAGGGCACAGCTTCTGCACACATAATGGCAGTAGGTTTCTTAATAGCAATTTTTTCTAGTTTCTCTAGGCCTTGTGAGAAGGCAGGAGTCTGCATGTAATCAGCATATCCTCTGAAAGAGGCATTGATCCATCCAATATTAACAGAGTCTTTTTTTGCGTGGCGAAGACCGCCTAAGTCTGTTAAATGACGATAGCTAATTTTCACCTGTTTTAAGGACTTCTTCAACTTCTCTTGGTTAAATTGCGGGCATCTTCTGGATTTAGGGATAGAGCGGATATCTACCAGCGTTTTAATATGGTGGGCTTTTAAGAGTGCAATGAACTCCTCAATAGAACGAATAGAATGGCCTATCGTATAGATCACAGACATTTTATAAGTCTCTCATAACAATATACTTAATAAGATCTACATTCTATTAATTCTTATATAATAAGAAATAATTTAATACTTTATATATAATTTCTTTTTCTTTATAATATGTTCTTTAAAATTAGGAATAATTTATGGCAGCAGTAGCAGCTTCTCCAAAACTTTCTTCCCCTAGCTCAGTGGAATTTGCCCATCGAAGGGCTGGTCTCCTAGGTTATTTTCTTGAGATACAAGGAAGGCTTAAGGGCAAGTACAATCAACTAGCTGAGTTCTTGTCTAAAGCAGCTTCTGCAGATGCTGCTAAAACGAAAGAAAGAAGATATATTCCCATTGTACCGGCTGGAGAAGGAGGATTTGGAGTTGTTTTTCAAGGAGAGACAATTTCTAAAGACGGGCATAAAAAAACCATTGCTATCAAAATATCAAAGGCAAACCAAGAAGCTCTTTTAAGAGCCCAATATGAAAAAGCAGCTCTTGCAGAAATCACTAAAGACAAGGCTCCTCATTGCGTCCATTTAATTGATTCTTCCTTAGAAAAAAGCGAGTCAGGAGTTACACAGACCATTGTAATGGATTTAGCAGAAGGCGCTACCCTGACTAACTATTTTAAGAAACTATCCTTAAAGGACATCAAAATAATTGCCCGTGCGCTATTAGAGCATCTAGTCTATCTCAGATCTAAACGAATGGTCCATGGGGACTTAACCCCTCTTAATATTTTTTATGATCCCAAAACGGGCAAAGTGAAAGTGATCGATTATGGCAGCGCCCATAAGATTGATGAAGATTATCCCATGCTCTTTCAAAATATCGCCTACCGAGCGCCCGAAGTCATCCTAGGGGGCCCTCATGATATCCGAGTGGATGTCTGGAGTGTGGGCTGTATTCTTGCAGACTTGCTTTTATGCGACTATCAGTTTAGTAACGAGGGAGAAGAATGTGACATTAGCACCTATGATAAACAACTAGAAATGTATGTAAAACAGCTTCGTCTTCCAGCTTATAGAGATATAAAAGATGGGAAACTTTCCCGACTTTTTTTTACAATCGATGATGAAAGGCAGCAGGTTCTAGGATTCCGAGGAGAAGTTGACAAGACTCCTTATCTTCGTTGGCAGGACAAAGTTCGAAAAAGAGAAGTAAATAAAGACCTAGATTGCTGCCTCGATTTCTTAACTAGAATGATCGCTTGGGATAGACCTTTCCCTGAAGATCTCTTAAAACATCCATTTGTAGGAGCATAGTATGGCAGGAGTTTTTCTTTTATCTGGATTACACCACTCTTCTCAAGCAGAAGCACAAGAAAAGAGAGAAAGATATTTTAAAGAAAAAGATCGTATGCTCGCACAGGAAATCGTTGAAAGAGCTGCTGAACATTATCAAGCAATCCCTAGTAAACATGAAAAAGCCGCATCCGCTAGCAAAAAACGGACCTTTACGATGATGAATAAGGTTGGGAAAGGGGGATATGCAACAGTCTCAAGAGCCACAATGAAAGAGGGCGCTAAAAGAGAAAAAATAGTCGCTGTCAAGACAACTGGTGTAGGCGATCAACAAGCAATTCTGAAAGCTGAGCATGAGGCAGCAATGATGGAGAAACTAAAAGATGCTCCCCATTGTACCCATCTTATTGACTCGAAATTAATTAAGAAAGGGTCTGATTTTTCCCATGAACTTGCGATGGATTTTGCAGAGGGGTCCTCTCTTCATAATCTCTCTTATCAACATCAATTTTCGATAAGAGATTTAAAAGCATAGATCG
>DATIJO010000251.1:0-1985 GCA_035478555.1 Chlamydiales bacterium | reverse complement strand
CCGACCTTCTTACTGCTAGAAAATGAAGAAGTACAGAGTATCCTTTAAGAAGCCTAAGCTCGGGAGGATATTCAAAAGCAATAAGAGCATAATCTTTATGCTCAGGGATAAGCTCAAGGCTTTTTCTACCTGTGTCTAGACCATCAATGACGACCACACATGGGAGCTTCTCTTTTACATTCACAGGTAAACTAATGGTGAAATGTAGCTTGCCATAGGGCTTTGAATCAAAAATGTAGTCGGTAAATCTTCTCTCTTCTTTTCCATCAGCAACTAGGTAGGAGTTTTCTTCAAGAAGTGTAAGAGATGCGAGACCCTTATTGAGCGCTTTTAAAGGATCCTGATTCCAATACCATAAACCCATAACAATTAGTGAGATCCAAAAAATTTTCATTCCGGATTTTTTTTAAAGCCTTGTCCGCCGATAGAATGAAGAAGATGAAGGGCCCTTAGCTTATCGTCCTTGTTAACCAATAAGCAGAAGCCTCCGGCAATAGGCGAAAAGTTGCCTCCTGCATCATCGCATACTACGGAAGATTCTATATCTTCCTCTTCCAAGAACTTCTTAGCTAACTCCGCTTCGGCCCTAGTAGTGAAAATTTTAATACAAACATCTGCCATATTCGTCACAGTAGCTAAAGAATTATTTCAAAGCAAGTACAGGTTTTCATGTTTTACTTGAATTTAATTGCTTGTAGAAATTATAATTAATATAATTAATTTAAAATTGTATTTATTATGAAAAGTAAAATAATTGAAGATTTTTTAAAAAGCATAAAAAAGCAAAATCTATTCCTACATAACTTTACCTCCCTATTTATGGTACCTATCGTAATGGGGATAAAGACATCTCTTCATTTAGGAAGATGTATCAAATCTGCTGCCGGGTTTTCTGTATCATGTGTTGCGACAGTTGCAACTCTTGGTTTATCAAAAGAGGTAAACCGCTTTGCAAAGAACTTACTTCTTGAGACCTTTGAAGAGTTAGGGGAGGGCATCCTCTCTACGGCCAATCTTGCCTTTATCCAATCGGTCTTTGCGGCAGGAACCTTTGCAAATCCCAAACTTCCAGCGATGCTGGTAAAAAATAAAAAGTAAGAAGTGCCGTGGCAGTAACTACGTTACTGCGATCTTCTATAGGAGAAGCAATGAAATTGCTTCCTCCGCACTTCTGTCTTTTGCCTTCTGACTTCTTACTTCACATCTTTGGAGAGGACTTTTTCGCCTTCAGTTGCGGCTACAAGAACAGCGCAGCAGCTGTCGCTAAAGACATTCACTGTTGTCCTTGCCATATCAAGAAGACGGTCTACAGCTAAAAATAAGCCTATTCCTTCAGCAGGAAGGCCAATGGTCTTAAGGATGATTAAGATCGCAACAAGGCTTGCTGAAGGGACACCGGCAACTCCAATGGATGTAAAAAGAGAAAGGATTACTACAATAAGCTGAGTAAGAAAAGAGGGATGAAGGCCGTAAGCTTGAGCAATGAAAAGGACAGCTACGCATTCATAAAGGGCGGAGCCAGACATATTGATAGATGTGCCAAGAGGTACAACTAAACTAGTAATGCGGTTAGAAACTCCGGCTCTTTTTTCTACACATTCAATGGTAACTGGCAGTGTTGCAGAAGATGAGCTTGTGGAAAAAGCTGTGATGAGCGCTGGGGCCATCGCTTTGAAATGGCGCATAGGTTTCACTCCAGCCACAAATTTAAGCAGGAGAGGAAGCCCAATAAACATAAATACGGCTAAGCCGGCGAGTGCTGCTACAAAGAATTTTACCAACGAAAAGAGTGATGAGTAGCCTGTTTGGGCAAGTTCCCTTGCAACCAAGCAGAAGACCCCGATTGGCAGAAATTTCAAGATCAGTTCCGCGATTTTGATCATGGTTTGGAAGATACCCTGCCAAAAACCGACTAAAACTGAAGCAGGGTGGGACTCTATCTTGGAAAGGGCATATCCAAAGAGCATACTAAAGAAGATCAGTCC
>DATIJO010000250.1:0-13545 GCA_035478555.1 Chlamydiales bacterium | reverse complement strand
CTTGCGACATCATTCTTGCTTGCAGGCCCATGTGTGAGTCACCGATTTCCCCTTCCAATTCATTTTTTGGAACGAGTGCTGCCACCGAGTCAATAACAATTACATCGATTGCATTGGACCTTGTGAGCATTTCAGCGATGTTCAATGCTTCTTCACCGGAATCAGGTTGCGAGATCATAAGATCATCAAGATTGACTCCGATTTTAGCTGCATAGGATGGATCTAAAGCATGTTCCGCGTCGATGTAGGCAGCAAGTCCTCCTTTCTTTTGGGCATTGGCCACGATATGGGTTGCTAGAGTGGATTTACCGGAAGACTCAGGTCCGTAGATTTCAATGATCCTTCCACGTGGTACGCCGCCAACTCCTAATGCTAGGTCTAGAGCAATTGCGCCTGTTGGAATAACACTTACCTCATGAGTGGAGGAGTGTTTTCCTAAAGTCATGATGGCGCCATCGCCAAATTGTTTTTGGATGTGGGATATTGCAAGGTCTAAAGCTTTTCTTTTGCCGGTATCAGCAGCTGTTTGAGACATAAGTTTCTCCTTTTATTGTTACTATTAGCTTGAAGGTATTTTTCCTATTCGTCAAGACTGAAGAAAAAAGGCGAAAGGATGATTTTAGTTGGCGATATTGGAGGGACTCATACCAGGCTTGCTCTTTATGAAGGGAGAAAGCTCTTCAAAGAGGAGGTCTTTTTTTCAAAAGAGTATTCCGCGCTGATCCATATTTTGCATGACTTTATGAAAGAGCATAAAGAGGTAAAAAAGGCTGTTTTTGGAGTGGCCGGCCCTGTAAAGGATGGAAAATGCAAAGTGACCAATCTCCCCTGGTTTATAGATTCAAAAGAAATTTCTGAGAAAGCGCACATTCCGGAAGTATTTTTAATCAACGATCTTTTGGCAAATGCTTACGGCATCAGGGCATTAAAAGACAATGAGTTTTATGTCCTAAATAAAGGGGAAAAAGTGAAAGGCAATTGCTGTTTGATCTCAGCAGGCACAGGTCTTGGCGAAGCCGGCCTATATTGGGATGGAAAAGACTATAGGCCTTTTGCTACCGAAGGCGGACATTCCGATTTTGCACCTGTCGATAAACTCCAGTGCGAGCTTCTTCACTACTTACAAGGAAGATATGGCCACGTCTCTTATGAACGCATTCTCTCAGGCCCGGGCATCTCTGACATCTACCATTTCTTTCGAGATGTAAAAAAAGAAGCCCCGCTTCCCGGCCCTCTCACCGATCTTCCTCCTTTAGTAACATCAAAAGCGATGG
This sequence comes from Chlamydiales bacterium, assembly GCA_035478555.1. GTDB lineage: Bacteria > Chlamydiota > Chlamydiia > Chlamydiales > SM23-39 > DATIJO01. The sequence goes on along the minus strand of DATIJO010000250.1, from coordinate 12,271 downwards.
AAAAATCTTCACTGATTTGTGAAAAGAGCATGCGTCTCTTTGTTTCTATTTATGGAGCAGAAGCAGGAAACCTTGCGCTTAAGCACTTGGCATTAGGAGGCGTCTATATTGGAGGAGGGATCGCTCCAAGAATGCTTCCGTTATTCAAGGAAGGCGTTTTTCTGGAAGCATTTTTGGCGAAAGGCAGGTTCAAAGAGCTTCTTCGTCACGTTCCTGTAAAAGTCATTTTAAATGAGAACACGGCTCTTCTTGGAGCTCTCGAATTCGCTTTAAAAGTCTAATCTGCCCATGAAGGTGAGGCCGTGGAGGACTAAATTGCCTCCTGTGCCATGAATACCCTTGGCTTCGGTATCAAAAAAACGGATATCGCCGTTAGCATCCGGCCAGTATTGGAATTCATAGCCGGCGGTAAAGTCAGCATGCCAGTTGCAATTGTCAAAATACCACTCCCAGCCAATGCCTAGGATGGACTCAATATTAGCTCTCGCCATGTTGTTATGTCGTTTATCTATATAGGAGTTGGGGATAATGGAAACACTGCCCGGGGAGAGAATAACATCTTGTCCTTTTTCTCTAGTGTTGAAGAGCGTAAAGAGAAGACTAAATCCGACATTGCCGAAGATTTTACAGCCATAACCTAATAGCCAGTCTGACTCGATTCCAACTCTTGGGCCAACTCCCCAAGAATTAAAGGTGGAAGTCATTGTGATTATTTCATTAAAAGGCGCAGAAATGCGGTAGTAGGTTGAATATTTTTGCCTAAAATAATTTCCTCTGACTCCCCCGTGCGGTCTTAGACGGAGCATTTCTCCGGAAAAGAAAGGGCGTCCTAGATTGATATCAAAAGTGTTATAGAGGATTTTCCAATTTGCCCTTGCAGAACTAGCAACTGAATTTTGGGCAACACTAGGTGGTAAAAGGGAGGGAAAGATAGTGAAATCTGAAAAGGATGCTTCTGAATTGTTATGGGAGTTTAAATAGGTCCATTCTCCAAAGAGGTCCCAGTGGTCGTGCCAGTAAAAGTCCACTCCAAATCCAACTTTGACCCCGGGATGGAAATCAAAGTCCATATGTAGCACTTCCCCCTTAAGGATTGGTAAGTCAAAATCATTTGTTGTTGTGATTCCATAATCAAGGTTATCTTCTTTTGCTTGCCAATAGAGAAAATCAGCGGTAAGAAAGAGGCATAAGGGATCTTCTACCTCAAAATTCCCAAATTCATTGAAGTCAATCGGCTGTAGACAGCACTCTTCTGCAACTAATGAAAGGGAAATGAGGCAAAGAGCTAGAATCTTTTTCATTAGAAATCCACTCTTGCTTTAAAGACAACACCATGGAGAACTAGGTTTCCACCTGTAACATGGACGCCGCTTGCTAAGAAGTCTACAAAGCGAATATCTCCGTTAGCATCCGGCCAGTATTGAAATTCATATCCAAGCCCTACATCAATATGCCAGCGATCACAATCAAAGTAGCTTGCCCATCCTAATCCCAAAATGGCCTCTGTGTTAGCCCGTACGGAATTATGATGTTTTTTATCCGTGATGGAACTGCTTGTAATAACACCCTCCTCTTCAAATCTGACCTCATTTTTATTTACGTCGAAATAGGTAAAAAGAAGGCTGAAAGCAGCATTGCCGAATAGTTTAAAACCACCTGGTAGTTCCCAATCTGTATCAAAGCCAAATCTCGGGCCAATGCTCCAAGAATCAAATTTCGTATTAGTATTAAAGCCAAGAATAGAAAGGATATTTATTTCAGAATAAGAAACATTATATCGTTGTTTGATCCAGGATACCCGAAGACCTGCGTGAGGTCTCATGGTCAAAAGTTCGCCTGAATAGAAGGGTCTTCCGATATTCAAATCAAAGGTATTATAGATGAGCTTCCAATTGGCTTTTGCGAACTGGGAGACATCATTGCTTACAAGAACCGGTTGCAGAAGGGATGGAAAGATGGTCTTTCCTACAGGAAGAGTAGTAGAGCCATTATTATGGGAGTTCAAATAGGTCCACTCTGCAAATAGGTCCCAGCAATCATGGCCTTTAAAATCGGTCCCAATACCAACTTTTACTCCGGGATGCCAATCAAACTCCATATTGAGTACAGTACCATTTAAGATAGGCAGATCACTTGCTGCGGTAGTAGTGACTCCGTAATCGAGGTTGTCTTCACGGGCTTGCCAGTAGAGAAAATCCGCGGAAAAATAGATGCAAAAAGGATCGCAGATGTCATAAAGAGCAGACGCGCTGTATCCGGATACACATTCTGGCGATAGATACTCTTCGGGTTCAGGTTCTGTCACCGGAATATTGGGATAATTTTCTGGTTCATCTGCAAAAATCGATAAAGGAAATAGACAGAGAGAGAGAAGAAAGTTTTTCATATGAATTCCTTTGAGGCTCCAAATTAATGGTAGTAAAGAAAATTCTCAAGTGAAACTTGCTATTTTTGAGTGAATGCGGTAACTGAAAGTTATGAAATGGATGAGAGCTTTTTTTCTTTTACCCCTATGGCTATTTGCCCAAGGAACGCAAGTTCGGTTGAACCTGCTGAATGATTCACCTTTTACGCTGACAGCCGTAGTGCAGGCGGCGGATGGTACTTTCTTAGGGCAGACGGAGTATGCTCCTGGTCAACAGAGCACCTTTGTCACTACTTTGAAGCCTACCAGGCTCAATGCCCCAGGCTATTATGATATAGCGCTTACACCTTATATAGTAGTCTGGAAGTGCCCTAATGGGGGGTTTTACTCGGTTTGTACTCAAGTAGCTGCAGGATCGCTTGTTACGGCAAATACCTGTCCTTCAGGCCCCTATTACTGCCAACCTAAACCAGAAAAACCAAAACCAGAAAAGAAAGAAGAAGAAGAGCCTTCAGAAAAGTAAGAGTTTGTCCATTCGGACATCATGGTCTTCAATAGGTAGATCTAACGATAACTGTTCCTTAAAACCAACTCCCCATTTTGTAACGTAAGGAGCGGATTTAAGAAAGCGGTCATAATATCCTTTTCCAAAACCCAGCCGGTGTTTTTTTTGATCAAAGGCAACTCCCGGGATCAAAGCTAAAAGTTGCTTTTCAGAAGAAAAGATGAGCGAATTGTTGGGATCCGGCTCAAGAAGACCATTATTGGTAGGAATGAGTTTTTGAATATCATCTACCCAATAGATTGTAAGCCCCTCTTTGGTCATTTTAGGGAGAAGCAGCTGTCTTCTTTTTGCAAGTTCATGATTTAGCGGCCAAAGGTCGATCTCATTTTTGAAACTTGCAAAGGAAAGAATAGGCAAATCTTGCGTAAGAAGCTCCATAGCTTTTAAGGAAGCCTCTTTCCTTCTTTTTTGAGAAAGGGTTTCACGTATCTTAAGATACTCTTTTCGTAGGTTATTCTTGAGGAAGGCCGGCTGCATAATTCATCTTTTTTAAGAATTGTCCGGTTTTTCCATCAAAGAGATAGGCTGTGCCTTCCCCATTTAGGATTTTGGAAACTGGCTCGGTCTCTTTGAAACGGAAGTAGGTGCCTTTTAGAAGCTTATCATTATCATATTCTTCAATAAACATGAGGCTGCCTTCGTTGTACCAGCCGCAGCTAATCCCATTTTTTCTATTCTTATGCATCTCTTTTTGGCTTTCCAATTTTCCATCGTTATACCAGGTTTTTACTGTTCCATGGATGCAGTTATCATCCCAATGAAGAAGAAGTTTGATCATAGGTTTGGAAAGAGTTTTTTCCTTAGATAGATAATACTCCATCTCCTCCCCTTGCTTTTTGTTGTTTTTTACAAAGTATTCTTTTAGAAGTTCGCCATCAGCGGTGTAGTGCATCACCTTTCCTTCGATCTCTCCCTTTTGAATTTCATAGAGGGTGTAAGAGCCGTCCTCAGTAAGATCAGCCTTGTTTCCAAATCCACCTTGGACTTCGCCGAGAATCTCGTTTTTTTTGTTAAAGTAGACGGCGGTGATCAGTTTATCTTTTTCATAGTGTTCAATATATAATGGGCTCTCATCTTCTTTGAAGCTAAGGGAGGGGCCGGATTTTAGCCCTCTTTCATAAAAAACTTTTTTCATTAGCTTTCCATTTTCCCTATATTCGCATACCTCTCCATGGATCTCATTTTTATCATAGGGAATGATCTTACCTAGCGCTCCGGTTTCATAATAGTATTTGGAATCACCTTCTAAAGAGCCTTTGCTATAACTGATTTCAGCAATGAGAACTTCCTCTTCATTCCAAACTTTGCAGACACCGTCAAAGATCCACTCTCTCTTCAATGTCGGATTTAGATCTAGCGGTCCTTCCATCACGATTGCTTCCAACTTCAATGTTCCGTTTGGGTGCCACTCTCTATATCTTCCGTTTGCCCGGTTATCTTTTCCTTCAATTAGGGAATATATGTGCCCATTAGGATGGTATTGGGTTAAGATAGACCTGTTTTTTCCTTCTTCATTTTTATGAAAGACCCTTAAAACCTGGTTGTAGGGTTGAGGGTTTAAAAAATCAATTTTTTGGTAGGTGTCTAATTTTTCTTCAGTACTGATGGTCTCAGATAGACCATTTCGGTCGATAATTTGAATGGAGATCAGATCGTCTGCTGCTCTGATCTTTCCCTGTTGGCAGGAGGCTAATAGGATCAAACAAGCAGTAAATATTAGTATATTATTCATCATTGGTATTCTCTTTGTATTAGCTGCATATTCAGCTCATAGTTGCTATTAGGGATTTTTTTTAAGTTGAAGTCCGTGATGATTATTTGAGGTGCATTTGGCTCTTCAAGAGTAGAAAGAAGCTTATGGATATCTGAAAGTAAGAGCTCAACGGGATGAGTGATCTTTTGATCGGTCTCCTTTATCTCATTTTGAGAGAGGACATTTTCTTCGGAAAAAGAGAGATGATTGTCTTCTAAGAATTTCCATCTTTGTTTTAAAGAGTTGTCTTCTTTAAAAAAGGAGATCTTTGAAAGCTCAAGGAGGGCCGCCTTTTCTTTTTCTAAGAGAGGAAGTGATTCTAATTTTTTGAGAAAAAGAGGATCTGCATTTTGATAGGTCTTTTGAAAATTGAGGTTGGCTCTCCGTGCAAGGAAAGTTTGGCAGCTTTTATTTCGGGCCATCTCTAGCTCCTCTTGAAACTCACGCTGCTCTTTAAAAAGTGGAAAAAGAAAACTTGCTGCAATTGGAACAATCAGCATGGAAAGAGAAAAAAGGCTCCAAAAGACACTTCTTTTTAAAGCAAATGTACCGATACGTTCAAAAAGCATGGTTACCCTGCTTTAAAAAGAAAGAGAGTTTTTCATCTTTTATAACAACTTCCTCTGCTCCCTTTTGTGTTAGATATTCTGCAAGTTTCTTGTTGTCTTTCGAAGATAGTTTTAGTTCCACTCTTACTAGATAGGGATCTGTCTGATTATGAATTTTGGGAAAGCTTTCTAATTCGTAGTGAAAAGAATCCCAAGCTATATCTTCCTCTTCAAGCCAATTGAATACTTCTCGGACAGAAGGAACGGTAAGGGGAAAAGGAGAGGGCTTGGCTTCTTTTTTGATTGTCTTCTTAAAGCTTAAAAGGTCTTTTTCTACACTTGCACGTCCCATCAAACGGGAATCTTCTGCAATAATCTTCTCAAGCGTTTCTTGTAAGGCTTGTTTTCTCATCTGGTAAGATTGCAGGCCAAAATAGGTAAGAGCTGAAGCCAATGCTAAAGAGAAAAAGAATGTGAAAAAGAGTGCTTTGCCTAGACGTGTTCGGACGGATTTGGGAGTAAACTCCTCTTTTCTAAACTGCACATTTTTCCTATCCTTTGCTAAGCCGTCTATCGCAAGTCCAATGGAGAGAGCATAAGGAATGAGTTTTTTTACCTCTTCTTTTTCAATAGGGATGATATGCGAATAGTACTCCTTGAGGGAGTCTTCTAAAGAAGGAAACCTTCTCACGTGTCCTGTAACTAAAAGAGGAAGGGGTTCACACTTTTCTTCTTGAAGAAAAGAATAAAAGGTTTTTTTAATTTCGCTCTTTTTGTTTCCAACGAGGGAATGAAAACGTACAAGTTCTCCCCTTATGATTTGAGCGATATGGCAGCCATTTTGGGAGAGGTGGAGAACAAAACAGTTTTCTACATGGACATATTCTTCTACGAAGCGAAATAGGGCCTGTCCGGTAAAAGAGACTATAGCAGGATCTAATGTACAGGCTGCAAGATGCTTTTTTAATAGATCTTTTGAGGTAAGAAAAAAAGAGACCGTAGTTTTTTCTTTTTCTTCATTAAAAAAGGGCAAGGCAACGGTTTCTTTGGGATCTAAATAATTTTCTAATTCCAATTGGTAGCGCAAGGTCTTAGAAAGAATTTTTTTAGAGGCTCCTTTGAACTCTAGTTTTTTTAATAGCACCTCATCCGATGCGAGGCCTGTAACTAGGGGGGTCCGTTTTTTGTAAAGCTGCTTTACAGTCAAAGGGGCTTGCAGGGTCTGTAGATGTTGAATAACAAAAGATCTCTTTCTTCTTTTAACCGTTGCTAAAAGAATATTTGAACCATCTAATTCTAAACCTTTTGTCTTCATAGGAGGAGAATTTTACTCTTTGAAGAGATAGCTAGCAAGACCTGTCATATCGATATTGTTCTCATTGATAAACTGGCGCACTTTCTCAGGATCTCTGCCCATATTTCTTGCAAACGAGTCTACATGGGGGAGTAGATTTCCTTTTTCATGCTCCGTCCTGGCTGTTTTTTCGATGCCATTGGTTGTTACCCAACCCCATCGAAATCCTTCCATTAAAGTTGGGAGACGGTGATTACATTCAGGGTCCTCTTTCAAGATTTGAAGAAAAGCAAAGGGATGAACATTCTTTATGGCCGATTCAATTCTTTTGATCTCAAAAATATTATAGAGAAGCCAGCCCATGTTATGGTCGGAAATATTAATCATCATTTGCCTGACGTTGTCTTTCTCCTCTTGGCTGCAATCATAGCTTGCGCCTGATATAGCAGGAGGAGAGATTTGAGAGGTGATCGTTGTAACGATTGAACCGCCAGGTAAAGAAACCTCGTTTAAGACGTTTGGGGCAAAGGGGCCCTCATTAGCAAGGAACTGGTGTAGCCTCTTACCTGCGTAATAGACAGAAAGTAGGGCTAAAATATTTCTAACTAAATCAAGAACGATGCCTACCCCGCCTGCTATAAGTACCGTTCCGGTATAGGCGAAATATCTTGGGTAACATTTTATTTGGCCATCAATAGTAAAAGCCTCTTGATAAAGCGAAGAATTTTTTATTACCGTGATGCCCCTAGCTGTGTGATTTCCGTAAAGCCATGGAGAATAAAAAAAATTTTCTGCAGGGTGGTAAATCTTATAGACATCGGTAATAGCAGCCATAATGGTTTCCTTTTTATAAAACGGGGTATTATACTACATCAATATGACTATAAAAATCATCGCTCATACAATTCATCTTCTATTCCTCTGCTATACGATCCTTCTTTTTATTCGGGTCATTGGCTCCTGGTTCCCTGCTTGGCAGCACCATAGTTTTTTCCGTTTTGTCGCCCACTATACCGATCCCTATCTCTATCTTTTTAGAAAGGTGATCCCACCTATTGGCGGAGTTTTGGACATCAGCCCCATCATTGCTTTTGTTATTCTACAGATTGTAGAAAAGATCATTATCGCCCTACTCTCCTTGTTCGCATGAGTTACAAGAGACCATTGCATAATTCGCTTTGCTTGGAAAAATTGATGATTTTTTGCTCAGTTTAATTTCTGGGCCGAAGACATATGCGGGACGGGAGTATAGGCGAGGATCAGAAATTAAACTGAGCAAAAAAGGGCAATTTTAACAAGTAAATGGAGTTATGTAATGGGCTCTTACCAAGAACCATTTCTTTTAGGAGATCTACTCCTAGCAAATAATATTTTTTATGCGCCTCTTGCGGGCTGCTCCGATCTGCCCTTTAGAAGGATGTCCAGAAAATCCTCTAGGCCCGGCCTCATCTACTGCGAAATGGTAAAAATGGACGCACTAGTTCGTAGCGAACCATCGACCTTTCGTTTGCTGGACTACGAAAAAGAGATGCATCCAATTGGAGCCCAACTTTGCGGAAGCAAACCTGAACTTGCAGCGCCATGCGCTAGAATCGTAGAAGACCTTGGATTTGATGTGGTCGATCTGAATTGCGGCTGTCCTGTGGACAAAGTGACTAAGGATGGAAGCGGGTCGGGCATGTTAAAAACTCCGGAATTAATTGGGGAGATTCTTACCCGTATCAAAGAGGAAGGAGATATCCCGGTTACCGTGAAGATCCGTCCGGGATGGGATGAGAAGTCTATTAACGCTCCTCTCATTACACGCATTGCAGAAGAAGCGGGTGCTGCAGCTATTTGCATTCATGGAAGAACAAGAGAGCAGGGCTATGCAGGGCCTGCCAATTGGGACTGGATCAAAGAGTGCAAACAGGTAGCAAAGAACATTCTTGTCATTGGAAATGGAGATGTATTTGATGCCCCATCTGCAAAAAGAATGTTTGAATACACAGGATGCGACGCGGTTTTGGTCTCTAGAGGGACTATGGGACAGCCGTGGATTCAAGAGGATATAGAGAAGCTTTTTAAAGAGGACAAGGCAAACCCTACCTCTTTAGAAGAAGTTCGAGATGCCCTTATCACTCACTTTGCCTACATTTTGGAGTATCAAAATGAAAGAAGGGCTCTTCTTGATTTTAGAAGAGTGGGATGTTTTTATCTCAAAGGCTGCAAAGGGGTAAAAGAGTTACGAGTGCAGCTAAATCAAGCAAAATCAACCGAAGAAGCATTAGGTTTGGTACATGCATTTTCTTGGGAAGCAAGCAATGAACCAGCAGTTACTTCTGATTGTTAAAGGAAGAGTCCAAGGAGTATTTTTTCGAAGGACAGCGAAAGAGTATGCCCAAGAATTTGGGCTAACAGGCTATGCACGTAATTTAGAAAATGGCGATGTAGAGATCTGCGCGCAAGGGCCAAAAGAAAAGCTAGAGATGTTTATCAAGAAGATCAAAGAAAACTCTGGCAGGGCTAAAGTAGAATCTCTTTCTGCTCACTATTCAACGCCTACAATAAATTTTTCTGATTTTCAAACTTTATGAGTCGTCCCCTTCTTGAAATCTTTCTTCAAAGATTTTAAGGAGCCTTTCGAAATTCTTCTTGGTCTCTTTAGTTTGTTTTTCTTCTTTGATCTTTTGTGCCTTCTGCTCCTTTCTTTCTAAGAAGGCCAAAAATTCAGATAGATCTTTGGTTTGCGCTCCAAGACTGCGAGCTTGACTGCAGAGTTTAAGATCTGAGCTTACGACAGTGTATTCGCCAGGATAGAAAGTATAGGATAAGAACTCTAAGATATAGTCATCGGCAGATTTGCCCTTCGGCGCGAAGATCACAAGAAAATGAGGAAACTGCACTCTTCCACTCTCTTCATCCGCTTGATGCTTGCCTTCAAAAATAACCGTAGTGGGAACAGTAATATTTGACAGTAGATCTTCAAGTGCGGAGAGAAGGGCCTCTCTTTTTTTTCGGATATCTTTGATGGGGCCGGAGAGGAAAAAAAGAAGGTTGTAGCCATCAACAAGGTATTGCAGATGATCCTCAACTAAAGATGTTTTCCAGTACGATCATCATCTTATCAAGGGCTTTTCTGCGATGGGAGATACGGTTTTTTACCGATTCTTCTAATTCAGCAAAGGATTTGCTGTACTCATGCTTAACGAAGAGGGGATCGTAGCCAAATCCTCCGCCTCCCCTTTCTTTGGTCAAAATTTTGCCTTCGCAAATTCCTGAGACGCATTTTTTTAAACCGTCACTGCTTGCAAGTGCAATAGAGCAGAAAAAATAGGAGGTGCGGTCGTCTTCAGACAAATGCTGCATCACGTCGAGCAGTTTTTTGCGGTTCTCGCTATCGGTAGCATTTTTGCCGGCATAGCGGGCAGAGTAAACCCCGGGGGCTCCTTTTAAAGAGGGAACTACAAGTCCTGAATCGTCAGCAAGGGCCCATATTTGCAGGGCCTTTGCAGCATGCACCGCTTTTAAAATAGCGTTTTCTTCAAAAGAGACGCCTGTTTCTTCAGGAGGAATATATCCGGGAAAATCACGCAAAGAAAGAAGATCTAAGTGATTTAAAGGAGCTAAAATCGCTTTGCATTCGCGGATCTTATGCAAATTGCTAGTCGCGATGAGGAGCTTTACCTTTTTTCTTGAATCTGAGGATTCTTCATTCATAGAAAAGCTTTTACCGATTCTACCAAATAAAATCTACTTTCTTGAAGATTTAGTCTCAAAAACACTATGAATATCGGTGATTAAAAACTCTTCCTGCAGGTACTTGAACTTTTCCCCTACAGCCTTTCCTTTCATCGCTTGGGCAAATTTGGATTGGAAAGAGAGAATGTTTTTTTCAGGATCAGCATCCCAAGGACCTAAAAGAGTATAGGTTGTTTTTTGTCCTTTGGAGTTTACGCATTCTACAATGACTCCAACTCCAACGCTATCTGTATGGACGTCATTTGCAGTTAGAATTCTTGCTTTGTTGATCTGATCGGAGAGAAATTTTAACTCTGCTTGCAATCTATCTCTTCTTTCCAAAGCGGCTTTAAATTCCGCATTTTCTCTTAAATCGCCCAAAGCTCTTGCTTCTTCGATCTCTTTCGCATTTTGGACGGTTTCTACTGTTCCGATTTGCTGAATACGTTTTTGTGTTTTAAGATAGCCTTCTTCGGTCGTCCAGATGATATTCTCTTCGCTTTTTGTCTCTTTTTGGACCTTAGTGAGGCTTGGCTGGGCCACTTCCGCAAGGGAGTGGATAATTTTTATATCATGGTCAGAGAGGGCCTCGCATTTAGTAGATAGGAGGATAAACTCTTTGACATCCTTTAATTTGGCAATCTTCATGATCTCTCTAACCATTTTATAGCGGTCAGCTACGATCAACGAGACCATACGCTTAGAAAGTTCTTTGTATTGGGGTTTTTGTGCCAAATGATCTAATAAAACTAAAAAACCTTCAAAAAACTGGCAAATTCCTTCTTCACTGGAAAAAGGAAGAGATTTTTTTCGTTCTAAGAGTTTTTGATAGTACCAGAAAAATACTTCAGGATAGGTAAGAGGATGAAGGAGAAGTTCCTGGAGCTTTCCTTTTAATTTATCGATCTGCGCAGGTGTAGACAGCTCTGAAAGAAGATAGTCGCGAAGCACGTTCTGATCGATAGTAAAGATGAGATCGAGAAAAAGTGCGTCCCAGTCTTTTCTTTCTTTTCGAATCAGGACAAGGGCTCTTTTTTTGAAGGCGCTAATGGAAATATTTTGGATTAGCTCTTTTGGGTTTGTCTCTTTTTGGATTAGGGATTTAATTTCTGGGCTTGCTTTATCATTGCTTAAATCTTCAAGCAGGAAATGAATCTGCAGCTTCTGGCTTTCATTTAACCCCCCGGCGCTTAGCACAGATAGGATCCTGGTCTCCAGAGATTTTTTAAATTCTACGTTTTTTAAGGTTTCGGGGAAGTCGCGAAGAAAGGTGTAGACCATAAACGTTACTTCATCAACATCTAGCCTTTCTTCCAAGCTCTTATAAAAAATCACTTCATGCGCGATCTCTTCTTCCCTTAGTTTAAAGGGATCTTTCAAGTCTTTGGGAGATTCGATTTTGGAATCTTTTTTTATTTTAGTCCTAGCATTCTGCCACCAACGGTTCCACTCTTCAGCTGGAATCACAAGATCGCAGAGCTCATCTTTGATTTCCGCGGCATTTTTAGGTCCAAGGTCTTGTAAAAGAAGGCGAATGATTTGGCTTGGATTTTCTCTTGCTTCTTTTTCTAGTTCGTCAGGGTTGCCAAAACGTCTCGCTAGGAAGTGGTCCACTGTGAGAGGAACCAAGGTCTTCATCGCGTTGGAAAACGAAAGATGTTTTATCCCAACAACAAAATCACATTCTAAAGAGATCTCTTCGCGGATTTTAGACACTTCGGTAATTTCACAGGTTCCCCATCCACCGGAATGGTAGACATAATTGCCCTTTTGCAAATGGGTCAAAAGTTCATAATTGCTGATCGCGCCTTGAAATTCTCCGCCCGGTTTTAAACCGATCAGTTTAATTTTCTCCTGAAATAGAGGGTCGGAGGCATATTTCTCTTTGAGGTAGGCATAGGCAATTTCTCCGAGAGTATCGCTATTGGTAGTTTGGATATCTAAAATTAGTCTTAGTACGTCATTGATCTCTTTTTTATCGGTCAACTTTCGCCAAACAGAAAGGCCTTTTTCAACGTGTTTGCCA